>DASPJN010000143.1:0-64269 GCA_035628595.1 Chryseosolibacter sp. | reverse complement strand
GTAAAAATGTTTCCCGACACTTACCATCAAGTGGCTGCGAACGAGTCTCACCGATTGCTACAAAAATTCGGTTTCAATACCCTTTACAATGACGTGACACAGATTATTCCTGTTCAGAACACACCTCCTGCAATGAATGTTCATCGTCGTCGCAGGCTAAAAAACTGCATTGCCTCCGGGTATACATTCGAACGACTTAAACTCAACAGCATTACAGAAGCCTATCCCCTCTTCGTACAATCGCGCAATGAAAAGGGCTATCCGCTAACGATGTCTTTAACAGATTTCCAGGAATCATTTTCACAATTCCCAAACGACTATTTACTCTTCGGTGTGCGCGATAACGGAAAGCTAATCGCAACCTGCGTTTGTGTCATTGTCAGTCGTGAAATACTTTACACCTTTTTTATCGGCGATGATGTTGCGTATCGTAAAAACAGTCCGGTGACGCAATTGATAAGTGGCGTTTATGATTTTGCGGGGTCACGACAATTTTCGTTGATCGATCTTGGAATTTCTACAGACAAAGGGATTCTCAATCCAGGTCTGCATAGTTTTAAGAAATCACTTGGTGCGCAGGATGTAAGTAAAAAAACATACGAATTAAAACTGTGAGTAGTCCGTTAGTTTCGGTCATTTGCCTCTGCTATAATCAGCGCGATTTTGTGGAAGAAGCGATTGACTCTGTATTGAACCAATCGTACAAGAACATAGAGTTGATTGTTGTGGACGATGCCAGCACAGACGACAGTAAAAAGGTCATCAATGAAATCGTCCAGAAAAACCCGACGATCAGATTTCTTTCGCTTGACACAAACCTTGGAAATTGCAAAGCATTCAACAAAGGACTGTCGTTAACTAAAGGTGATTATGTGATTGATCTCGCGGCTGACGATGTACTTGAACAGGGGCGAATTCAAAAAGGAATCGATGCGTTTGCTTCACATGATAAAATATTTGGAGTCCACTTTTCAGATGCACTTTGGATTGACGAAGCAGGCGCAGAACGCTGGAGGCATTCATCCAAATACCCACACGAAACAATCCCACAAGGGGATATTTATCTTGATCTTATTACCCGGTTTTTTATCTGTCCGCCGTCGATGATGTTTAAGCGAGAAGTAATCGACGAACTGAATGGTTATGATGAGTCACTTGCTTACGAAGACTTTGATTTCTGGATTCGATCATCGCGAAAATTTCATTACTGTTATTCACCGGTAGTTCTCGTAAAGAAGCGTGTTGTCTTTAACTCATTATCCTCAAAACAATTTCAAAAGAACAGCAACCAGCTTCGAAGCACATATCATGTTTGCAGGAAAATACTTGCGTTAAACAAGAACAAAGCCGAACAACAGGCTTTGACGAAACGGATCATTTATGAAATTTCCGTTTGTGCTCGTCTTTTCGCGTTTGGACTTACACTTGCATATGCAAAGCTGCTGGCGGCAAATTTAATGAAGCGGTACGCGAGTTGATCACCGGTACTGATCTTCAGCCATCAGCATACTGAGGTAACTATCGAAACGGCTCATTGCAATCTCTCCTTTCCCGACAGCATCCTTGATAGCACATTTCGGTTCGTTCATATGAATACATCTTGAATTAAACTTACACTCAAGCCGGCGGTCACGCATTTCAGGGAAATAGTCAGATAATTCCTGCTGCGACATATCAATCAATCCCCACTCCTTTACGCCGGGCGTATCGATCACGTAAGTTTCACTATTCAGGGGAAACATCTCTGCAAATGTTGTGGTGTGCGTTCCCTTCGAGGAAAAATCGGATACCTCACCTACTTTTTGGATTATGTCCGGAGATAATTTATTTAACAAGGTAGATTTTCCTACACCTGAGTGGCCGGCAATCAGCGTGGTTTTCCCAGCGAGCACTTCATGTATTTGTGAAAGGTCAGCATCCTGCAATGCGGACAATACATAACATGCAACTCCAATCTTTTTATAAACCTCAACTATCGTGTTCTGAAATGCGATCTCTTCCTCACCCATCATATCCAGCTTATTAAAGACCAACACTTGCGGAATCCGAAACGACTCGGCGGTAACAAGGAAACGATCAATGAATCCAAGAGACGTTCGCGGAAACGCAAGTGTTACCACCAGCATAACCTGGTCTACATTTGCAGCAAGAACATGGGCATGTCCTGTTTTCTTTACAGATTGACGAAGAATGTGATTATCGCGCGGTAAAATTTCTGTAATTGATCCGATATCATTGATCGTCTCAAATTCGACACGATCTCCCACGGCGACGGGATTTGTCTCCTTTATTCCTTCAAGGCGAATCTTCCCGCGTACTTTGCAAACAACGGTGTCGCCATTCGGCGCGAGCACATCATAAAATGAACCAGTTGAACGAAGCACTATTCCCTTCATGGCCTGCTGTTTGGTTCGTATGCCACCTGCGTCAGTAAAGGGCGACAGAATTGCATTACTCTCTCAGTAGCACCCAGATTCTGTTGCACATACTGTTTCGTTACATCACAGGCAAGCAAAAAACTTTGAGGATTATTCAACATTTCATATTTCTGTTTCAAATCCTGGTAATCTTTAATTTCAAATGCTCCGCCATGTTTAATGAGATCTGTCGCCTCCTGGAACTTCTCATAATTTTTATTGCCAAAAAAAACAGGAATACCATAGCAAGCTGCTTCAAGAACATTGTGCAGGCCTTTACCAAACGCGCCGCCAACGTAAGCAAATTCCCCGTAGCCATACAAACGCGAAAGCAATCCGACGTTATCAATGATCAAAACACTGCAATCATCGACGTTTTCATTTTTCGCTTGTGAATATCTGACATGTTTAACATGGAGAACGCTTTCGACAGCGGTGAGACTGGCTTCAGAAACCTCGTGCGGTGCGATGATGAACTTTAATCTGTTTTCATTGACGAAAGGAATGAGCACGTCCATATCCTCGGGCCACGAGCTTCCGACAACAAAAACACGTTGATTACCTTTGAATTTTTTTGCTATTGAAATATCCTCCGCATGTTGGGCGATCTGGTTCACCCGATCAAACCTTGTATCTCCTGATATCTGCACATTGTAAATACCAACGGATGCTAGCAGCTTCGTCGATTGCTCATTCTGCACGAAGAAATAGCTGAAGTTCCATAAAATGCGCTGGTAAAATTTCCCCAACCTGCCGAAAAAAACCTGATCGGGTCTGAAGATAGATGACACTGACAACAGCGGTATGTTTCGTTTACGAAGTGCATGAGAATAATGATACCAGAATTCATATTTGATAAAGATTGCTAACCTTGGTTTTACCAAATCAACAAACCGTGTAGCATTCACATGGGTATCGAGGGGCAAATATGAAACGATGAAAGCGAGTGGATAATTTTTACGGATTTCAAAACCCGATGGGGAAAAGAACGTCAAAACAATTTCATAATGCTCGAACTCTCGTTTTATGGCTTCCATGATTGGTCGTCCCTGTTCAAACTCGCCAAGTGAAGCACAATGAACCCAGACAACTGGTTTATTGGTTTGGGCGATTTTACCCGCGATATATCGGAATACATTCTTACGGCCGGTTACAAAAGCCCTGGCTTTGGCATGAAACAATCCAGCGACTCTTACCCCAAGGTTAAAAACGAACACGGAAATGTTGTACAGAAAAATCATTCGAGTAAAGAAGTCGAGACCAATTGAATTTTAATCATCAGGTGAACTAACCTGTGGTAAATTCCAGTAAATTTAAATCTTTAACCCCACTGACATGAGACACACCCGGTGTTTATTTTTTGCTTTAATCCTTATCTCGATAACATCTACGAAGGCTTCAGCGCAAGATCTCAATCAATTTTTGGACAAGAGCCTGGCTGACGGCGAGAAGTTGCTTGAGGCTTACCTGGCTCCTGCCATGAATGGTATTTCGTCGGGATTGAATCAGGGATGGTACAATTCGGCGGGAGCGCATAAGGTTGCAGGATTCGACCTAACATTCACGGGTAATGTGATGATGATACCTTCGGATGAAATATGGTTCACGCCAAATGACGTATTGGGACCGGAGTCGCAAATTGTACTTGACGAAAACTCACCTGATTTTCCAAATGCACCTACCATCTTCGGGCCGGGTGGAGATAACCACAAACCTGTATTCAGAGATCGCGAAGGCTTCGGCGCGGAATTTACCGGACCCTCCGGCCTCGACCTGAAGAAAAATCTTGGTGGAAATTTCGTTCCTGTACCGATGGTACAGCTTGGCTTCGGGTTGCCTAAAGGAACAGATTTAAAACTAAGATTCATTCCTCAGGTTGGTTCAGATGTGAAGGCAAACCTTTTTGGCATCGGTGTTATGCACGACATCAAACAATGGGTTCCCGTAATGAAGAATGTACCTTTTGATTTATCAGGTTTTGTCGGTTTTACGAAGATGAAGATCAAAGCGGAGTTTGATGATGCTTCCAACCCCGACCAGTCAAGTGAAATAAATATGACCGCCGTCAATGTGCAGGGAATCATCTCGAAAAAGATTTCAGTGCTTACGCTCTATGGCGCGCTCGGGTATAACCTGGCGAAATCAAAGTTTGATATGAAAGGAACCTACGAGGATGAATACACCGGTGCAACCGTAACTGATCCGTTCACGATTGGTTTCTCGTCATCAGGACCTCGCGCCACGGCAGGATTCCGGCTGAAACTTGCCGTCATAACTTTACACGCGGACTATACGCTTCAGAAATACTCGTGCTTCAGCTTTGGCCTGGGTATTAGCGTGCGATAAAACAAAATGAAAGAGGCTGTGTGCAAAACGGACAGTCTCTTCGTTATTTCCCTTTGTAGTCGGGCTTGCGTTTTTCAATGAATGCTTTCATGCCCTCCTTCTGATCTTCAGAGGCAAAAGTGAGATAGAAATTCTTTCTTTCAAAATACAGCCCTTCGTCAAGACTTGTTTCAAATGACCTATTGACAGCTTCCTTCGCCAACTGAGTGGCTACCGGCGACATGCCTGCAATCTCACGCGCAAGCTGTAATGCTTCATGGAGGTACATTTCAACCGGAACAACTTTATTGATCAGGCCATAGGCGAGCGCCTCCTCTCCGGTAATGAATCTGCCGGTAAGAACCAGTTCCATCGCTTTTGCCTTTCCGATCGCGCGGGTCAGGCGTTGCGTTCCTCCGGCACCGGGCATTACGCCAATTTTTATTTCTGGTTGCCCAAAACGCGCAGATTCTGAAGCGATGATCATGTCGCAGGTCATGGCCAATTCGCAACCTCCGCCGAGGGCGAAGCCAGATACCGCTGCGATGATTGGTTTTTTGGTTTTCCGGATTTGATCCCAGGTACTGAACTGATCAATCATCAGCATGTCGATCGCAGTCTTGTCTGCCATCTGTTTGATATCGGCACCTGCAGCAAACGCCTGCTCATTTCCTGTAATAATGATTACCCGTACCTTGTCATTCTGATCAAGCGCTTTCAATGTATCGCGCAACTCCTGCATTAACTGGAGATTTAACGCATTTAATTCTTTTGGACGGTTGAGTTGAATGAGGGAAACGAAAGGAGCATATTCCTCTTTAACGATCAGGTATTCCATTTCAAGTATTTTTCGCAAAATAAGGAATTCCTGCCGGCAAAAAGAAAAGCCTGCTCAGGCGGTGAGACAGGCCTTTCAAACCTTACGGTAATACCATGTATGTCAATAAATGACGGGAAGCAGCCGTATGTAACCGATCAAATCCGGATTTCTTTTTTATTTGCAAACTTTTGGACGATATGGGAAAAATCAAGGTCTTGTTTGTTTGCCTGGGCAACATATGCCGGTCGCCGTTGGCTGAAGCCGTTTTCAAACATAAAATCAGAGAAAGAGGGCTTACGCAATTTATTGAAGCTGATTCTTGTGGAACCTCGAATTATCACATCGGTGATAATCCCGACCCTCGAACCATGGCAAACGCGCTTAAGAATGGTATTCAAATTGAACATCTCGGCCGCCAGCTTTGTGACGCGGATTTTGAAACGTTTGACCACATTCTTGCAATGGACAGAAGCAATTTCAAAAACATTATGCGGCTCCCAGGCTGTGAGAAGTTTGCTTCCAAGGTGCAACTGATGCGCATTTACGATCCGGAAGGCGAAGGAGAAGTACCTGATCCCTATTATGGCGGTGAAAAAGGTTTCCAGGAAGTGTTTGATATTCTCAATCGCACTATGAACGTGTTCGTAGATAAACTCGAGCAGGAAATAAGCTTGACAAGATAACTCTTACTACTGAAGAGACTTGGAGAAAAGCCAATAACAGAAATCCGGTTCATTAAAGGCATACTCCCAACTTTCTTTATGCCCGGCGTTCGGGTAAATGGTGAGGCGCACATCGGCACCGTGCCTCATCAGCGCATTAGCAATACTTTTTGATTTGTTGCTTGAAACGATCTCGTCTTTTTCACCAGCAACAATCCACCAGGCTGGCTTCGTCATAATGCCCGATTTTTTCGCATCACCGCTGCCGGAGATTGCTATTGCCGCAGCAAATACTTCCGGATGTTCAGCAACCATTGCATAAGTACCGTAAGCGCCCATTGATAGACCAGCGATATAGGTTCTCGCGGAATCAAAAAGATATTTTTCATTTAAGGAATCCATGAGCATCCCCAGGTGATGCATGCCCCATCTCTCAAACCAGTAAACATCTCGCTTGCACTGCGGGAACACAACAAATGCCGGGTACCGCGACCGGATGCTGTCGCGTTGAAATATCTGTGCGCCCCAGGTAAGCTGGCGTTCATTGTCATTGCCGCTTTCGCCGATTCCATGAAGAAATATCAGAAGCGGATATGCTTTCGTTGAATCATAATCACGGGGAACGAGGTACCGGTAAGGAAGCTCTCCGATTTTGCCGTAACCGTAGGAATCGTCATAGGTTAGTTCCTTGGACGGATCCTCATTTGCAGCCGTATCCTCAAAGACATTGATCGTGTCATTTAGATTATCCGGGTTTTCATCAATTGTTGGAGGTACTGGACGAAAAATATCGTCATGCTCTTTGTCACAAGCGATGAAGATCATTGCCAACAAGAACAATATCTCAAACATCCGCCTCACTTTCCTTCTCAAACAGACGAGCCCCCGCACCAGACTATCAAATTCCACGCCGACGAACAATAGAAAGAATGCAGAGTCGGTAAATCAACTCTGCATTCGATTTATACTTCTTGTGTCTCTTAAAATTCCAGAATAACAAATTCAGTTCTTCGATTTGTTTTTCTCCCTTCCTCATTATCATTCGAAGCAACAGGGTTTGATTTCCCATAACCTTTCGCCTGGATTCGAGGTGACCCAATCCCGCCACTCACCAGATAATCTCTCACTGACTTCGCGCGGTCGTGTGAGAGCTTCATGTTAAAAGCTTCGTCACCGACGTTATCAGTGTGGCCACCAACTTCTATCACCATTGAGGGATTTGTTTTCATCAGGTCAATCGCCTTTTGCAATTCCAAACGGCTTTGTGGTGAGAGCGTTGCTTTACCTGTTTCAAAAAAGATATTGTTGAGTACGACTTTCGCACCTTTTTCAATTGGCTTCAACGCGATATCCTTCTTGATTTCCTGGTACTGAGATGCGTTACTTACTTCAAAACGTTGAGAGTAGAAAAAGAAACTTTCCTTGTTGGCCGATACGCTATAGCTGCGACCAGCCGGTAATACGACAAGGTACTTTCCCGTTAACGAATTGCTTTTGCTAACGGCGATCAGCTCGCTTGTATTAATATCTTCGACAAGCACGTATGCAGCAATTTTTTCACCGTTCTTTTCATTTGTCACCACACCCGAAACAACAACTGTCGGCTGCGGCCGCATGTCTTCAGGGATTTCCACAGAGTAAAGATCCAGTTGACTTCCTGCGCGATCAGATGCAAGATAGCCGATCTCACCAGAGCCGCCGATCGTAAAATAACGATCCTGCAGATTCGTGTTCAATGGCTTTCCAAGGTTTACCGGCTGAGACCATTTCCCGTTTTCAAATACTGTTTTGAAAACATCATAACCGCCAAATCCCGGGTGACCGTTAGATGCAAAGTACAATGTCTTCCCATCCTGGCTCAGAAACGGAGCTATGTCCTGGAATGGTGTATTTACCATTGCGCCCAGGTTCATGGCGGGCCCCCACTCTCCAAATAAATTCTTTTCAATCATGTACAGATCTTCATCGCCATAACCGCCAGGTCTTGAAGATGCAAAAATGATACGCGACCCATCGAAAGAAATTGTAGGCTGAGAATCCCATTTATCACTATTCACAACGTTGCCCATGTTAACCGGTGCCGACCATTGACTTCCCTCAAGTGTTGAGATGTAGAGATCGCAGCCGCCGATACCACCGTCGCGACCACATCCGGTGTACACCATCATCTGGCCATCAGCCGAGAAGCATGCCGCACCTTCATTCTTGGCGGAGTTCAATGGCTCCGGAAGTAATTGTGGAGCGCCCCACTCTTCTCCGATTTTTTCGATCATATAGATGTCTTCGTCGCCGTCTTCTGCGTCGGCACTTTCTTCGCTAATGCCGCCGATCCTCGACGATGTGAAGTAAAGCTTTTTACCTGTCGGATCGGCTGCCGGCATATAATCCGGATAAGTTGTGTTCACAACTGAAGAAAGTGCAACCGGATCTTTCATGTTTGACGTCTCGGATAGCAATAGTTTCTGCTGTTCAAGATAGTTGATCTTGTATTGGGCGTTGTGTCTGAACTTTTGACGCGAAGCATCATTGGGATATTTGTTCAAAAATTTCTTAAACATTTCAATACCCTGATCGGCCTGCTCTAACCGCTGATGCGCAATTCCCGCCTCATAGTAAAACCACGCCCAATAGTCAGCATTCACTTCCTCGAGTTTATAGAAGTGCTTTAACGCCTCAGTAAATTGATCTGTATAACGATAACACAGGCCAAGCCAATACAACGCATCCTGTTCTTCGGGACGCGCCTCCACAACCTGCTCCAGGTATGGAATTGCCTCCTTGTATTTATCTTCATCGTACAATTCTTTACCGCGCTTCAAGGCTGCATCAACTGAGTTGGTTGAACGCTGCCCTTGCGCAAACACGATCGCTGTGAATAACATACACAGGATCGTCAATCTGAGTGAGTTAGCTTTTACCATAGACATTTAGATTAGATTCCAGTTAAAACAAATGCGCCCCAGTAATAAGGCGACTTATATTTTTCTTTTACAGCGGAACGCGCGCTATTAAAAGCAAGCGTTGTATCCTGCAGTTTAAAGAGCGCATCATAGAATGAAACCATGAAGTATTGCGTTGCGTCGTCATCGACCTTCCACAAACTCATCATTATTTGTCTGGCACCTGCAGTGAAGAAGGCGCGTTGCAAACCAAAAACACCTTCACCGTTCTTAACTTCCCCCAAACCGGTTTCGCAAGCCGACAAAACTACAAGGGAAGTCTGTTGCAACGGCAAGGTTGAAGCTTCAAATGCAGTGAGAATACCATCTTCCTCGACACCATCTGTTCGTGACTCACGGCAGCCCGCCAGCAGCAAGCCAGAACGTAGCAAGGGGTTTGCTGTTAACGTCTCGGTACTGAAGCCATATTCGTTTTCATTTGTGCTCCTGTTAAGATTTGAAAAGAAGAACCCATGGGTGGCGATGTGAAGAATAGCCGGGTTACTGACAGCCTTCAAAGATTCTTCTGTCGCCGACATGCCCGAGTAGTCCTTCACGCTCACGTTATTATCAGAGAAAATCGACTGAAGAGCAATTCGCTCACGGTCTGTACCTGGAAGGTCTGTGATATTTTCAAGGTCAAGTGAACGGGACTCTTTTTTAGTTGAAACATTCGTCTTACGACCAAAATCCGGATGAGCAAATACAACCGCATTCTTGTAAACAGGCTTCAGTCGCTTATTCGTTAGAACGATTGTTCCGGGGACAACATGGATCGTGGTTTCATCGCCGATATATTTCTTACTGACAGGATTGAGCAGCGTAGCAATGCTGACTTGATGATAAACGCCGTCGCCGGAAAAATAAATTTTCGAAACTCCTTCGAGCGATTTCTCCAGCGGTTTCCAATAAATATCGTACGACTTTGTATCCTCCAGCTTCAACAGTATCGCGTTGCGATAGAATTTCAGTGCGCGACCTTCCGCTTCCTTTGCTGGCATCAACGTTACTATGATAGGATGATCAATATTCTTCCGGATAACCATCGCAACGTACACAGTGTCGTCATTAATCTGACGTGGAATGTACGTGATCTCAACAGCGGCCTCGTTTTCACCTAAGAACCTTTGTACATTTTTCCAGGAAGGTGCGGAGGTGTCTACGAACCGCGCGAATTCCGATGATCGTGAGGAGATATCGCGCTCCAACTGATTGACTTTCGCTTCGATTTCTTTCCAGCCACTCTCGCCGGCCGGAGACGTTAAGCTTCGCTGATAGGCTTTTACCAGTTCGTTCTTTTCTTTTCTCCATTCATCATATAGCGCAATAAGTTGCTTATCGCCTTTTTCGCGGATAAACGCTGCGATGGTATTGAGCGATTGCAATACAACTCCCTTGTTTGATAATTGAAGATTATATAAGTCGTCGCGCAGGCTGGGCTCTTCATCGTTGTGAAGAGAAGCGAAGCTTTGAAAATTACTGATCCATTCAACGTTTGCCTGATAAAAGGACTCTTTCTCTTCGCCGCTCAGATAAGGAAATATTTTCTTCAGATACGCATTTTGCTTCTGCAATGCTTCGCGATAGTATCGCTGACTTTGTGTTATATCACTTCTTACCTCTGATTTCTTTCCGATGGCAAACAGAATATTCGCGTAATAGACATGATCTTCACCGAAATGTTTTTTGATTGTACTCAAGCACAGCGAGTACAGGTGGTCCGCTTCCTTTGTTTTTCCCTGAACCTCGCTTATTGACGCCCGCATAATATTTACATCGACCATTTCCGGAATGAAGCCTTGTTCAGGAAGAAGATTATAGAACTGTTCGGAACGATTAAGAAATTGTTCTGCTTTCACTAGCTGACCAGTATTTGCAGCATCGGCCAGGTAATAGGCTGTACCGAGGAGCTGGTATAACTTGGCTGCTGTGCGAACATCGGTCGATGAAAGCCGTTCAGGAGCGAAGGTGACAATTACACCGTCTCCTTCATGCAGCAGATCAATGTATTCCTTTAGACTCTCATTCTTTCTAATGAAATATTCGCTTTCAGCGTTAATGGCATAAACATATTCAAGGGAGTTTTTTCCGAATGCTTTTGCGGAAGTTGTTCTGAGTTCTACAAGTGTTTCTTCTGATTGTTGCTGCTTTCCCAGTGTGTTGTAGTAAGTAACAAGTCTTTTCAGGAAGGCTACATAAGCCTCGTAATAACCCTGTTGTTCAGTGTTCGCTTTGTTGAAAACGGAGCGTGACAGTTCAATATATTTATCAGCCTTATGCGGAAGACCAAGATGTTCATACACCTCGGCCAACGGAACTGTAAGCGAAATGTAATGGATGAGGTCTTTCTCCGGTTCGCTCTCAAAATTATCGATGCCTTTTAAGTACCAGCTCTCTGCTTCCTTAAGCTGCCCATTCATCCGGCAGAAATTTCCCAGTCCTGAATATACACCCAGGTAAGCTTCGTTTGTCGCGCGAGGATTATTTCTTAGCTGTGAGAGCTCTTGTAAGAGAAGTTTCTTGCCTTCCGTCCATTCACCTGTGAGCGTGCGCGCGCGCATCATGCGGGTTTTTGCAAGATCAATTTCAAGCGGTTCGCTCGGCGGATTTTTTGAATAGTGCGCTATTGCCTCCTCAAGCTTCTCAACCGCAAGCGGATATCGTTGGGTCTCCATGCATATTTCTCCCAGCGTGCTCAATGCCCAGCCATGATAGCCATGATAACCCGTCACGAATGTTGCCTCATGGCTGAGGTATTCCTGAAAAAATTCCTCAGCTTCTTTGTAGGACGTTCTCCTGTGATAAAATCTTCCAAGTTCAAATAGTGCATCAAGTAAGTCTGGGTCGCCAGGTTGACGGATTGCCCGATAGATCTGCAATTCATCACGCTTACTCTTCAGCCATTTGCTTTCATCCTTATCCCAATAAAGCAACGACAGCCAAACGAGCACATCAACATACTCCTCTGACTCTCGTTCGTACATCGCTTCAATGTTGGGAAGGCATTGTTCAAAATATCTGATAGCTGTTAAATCATCATGTTGCTCAAACGCAGCAACGCCGGGGTCGTAATACTCTTGTGTCCAGTTTTCATTTGCAACACTTCCATCTCTTAGGAAGGACTTAGCTGAAACAAATTCGCCATTCTTAAAAACAGCCTCCGATTTTATCTTTTTATTGTCGTAATACCACGTTTGTTTTCCCTCGTAAACTTCAGGTCTGTCCTTTAGAAGATTTCCTTCCCATTGTTTAATGCCATTACGGAAGTAGTCAGCAACTATGCCTACTGGCAAATCATTTGAATAAGAAATGAGTCGATAGTACGCAGCCTTATCTGGCTGGTCGATCTCTTTCCACGAACTGTTGAAATAAATTATCCAGGAACCCTGACGCAGGTTTTGCGCATCGGTTTTATTGTCCCTTACCGGGAGGGTTTGTCCAATTAACTGGAGAGACAAAAGCAGGCTCATCACAGTCAATGCGAGTGGGGTTCGTAAAGACATTTGCCAACAATTAAACTTTATAAAAATAAAAAATGCCTGGAGATTTCCCCAGGCATTGCCAACCATTATTTCAAATCATGGATTAACCGCGTATTTGGTCACCTTCGATCCATCGCGCACCAGAATATAGTCACCTGCAGCCGACATCTGAGGATTTGTGTTATCCTCCATCTTACCTTTGACCTTACCTGTTGCAAGGTCAAATCCGATAAAATCCTCCTCACCTACCCACACAAAGAAGTTGGCTCCCTGCGAGAAGCTGTACGACGCGGTGCCTGGTAATTGCCAGAAAATCTCGTCTGTCTTCGTAGCATAGCTGAGCTTTCCGTCTGCCACATTTGCAGCAGCCACTCCGTTGTCGCAAAAGATATAGAATGTTGAGAAGTCGTCAGAAACTCTTACCTCGAACATCTCTCCAATCTTTGATTCCACCAAAGAGGTCTTATAGATCACATCGCCTGTTTTTGGCTCAAGACAAAACAAGTTCTTTTCGCTTGCTACATAAAGCTTATTACCTGCCGCATAAATTGTGGAGATCCGCGTTTTGAACTTGTCGCCAATTTTATCGCCAATGGTGGCGGTGCTCCATATCATTTTTCCAGTATTAATGTCAAACGCACGAACACCAAAGACGCCGTCAAATTTATTTTCATTTTTGCGCACTTCACCTCCGTCCGACGTGGCCATGAATTTCTGGACATTGATCATTCCGCCGAACTGCGCGAGCAACACACCATTGACCTCCATTAAATTCGGAATGCGGTCACTTGACTGGAATGATTCAGTCTTCCAGATAAGTGCACCGGTATTTGCATCGACCTTCTTGATCGCGTTGTCGCTACTCAGATCTACATAATAAACTGCATTACCTGATACAAGCGGCCACCCTGCAATTCCAAGCTCCTGCTTGGCTTTCAATCCAATGGAGACGTCACAATTGTCAAACGGTGCCTCCCAAAGTTGCTTGCCTGTCTTCATATCGAACACCGTGATGTTCTTTGACAACACGAACACCTTTCCTCCCTGCACATCCATTTTCACGTACGGATTATCGTTGAACAACTGGCGCACCGCTTGTCCTTCCCATTCAATTTTCCATTGGTTTTCACCGCTTGCCTCAAGCTTCAATTTGATTTTAGTGGCGGATATCTGCTTCATTTCACCGGTTAGTTTCACCGAGGTTTTCCCATCCGTATATCTTACGGCAACGTAATTTGCGCGATACCTTGACAACGTTCCCTGTGAGTTGTCGGATACATTGTCGGACGTTTCGGATATCTCTCCAGTAACTACATTGATGTAAAGAATATTGAGATCGCTAATCACGTATACGTAATCTGTATCCTCAATACTATTAATCATGACATTTTTTGAAAGCTCCATTTCAGGATATGCTTTTGACTCCCATTTCTTTTCCCCTGTCCGCACATTTAGACCAACAAATTTTTTTACGCTATTATCAAAAACAACGGTTGTTCCTTTTTTTGTCAGGTCTCCAAAGCAATGAGCAAAGTGGAAATAATCATCCGCATCATTGCCGGCGTATTGGTCAGCGCGCCATAAAACTTTTCCCGTCGGCAGATCGACCACGACTTTCTCGCCAACTTTTTTCTTGTCATCAGCATTGAAGAACAACACAACGCCTTCTTCCTCCAGATACGTGGCGCGGTCAATTTCTTTAATCGAAAGGTCAGTCTTGAAATTCAAAGTCCAGATCACCTTGCCGGTCGATCCGTCGAGTACCTCAGCCTGCGAGGAACTGCGGCCAAGTACATAATTGATATTGTTATCAAAAAACCAACGGTCCGGATCAAAACTGAACTTTGATTTCCACGTTACCGGGAACTCCTGACAATAAGCGCTTACTGCGACGGTGAGCGCCAAAAACGCAGTTAATATTTTTTTCATGGATGCGGGGATTAAAGATTATTATTTCAACACAAGGTAACGTGACGCTGTCGGTTGAAAAATGTGAGAAAAGTAGTATTTGAGTGTGGTGATCTTACTTCAACCCTGCGTTCCTGAGCGCCTCAGCGCGATTGCGCGCATGGAGTTTTTCATAAATATTTCTGACGTGGGTCCGGACTGTTTCGATCGAGATAAACAATTTATCCGCAATTTCCTGGTATCGGAAGCCCTGTGAAAGCCAGTGGAGTACATCTTTTTCCCGAAGTGATAACGCTTCGACTACACTACCGGGCGGTGGCACGGCCTGAAAAGCGGTAACAACCATCCTGGCAATCTGGCTACTCATCGGGCTCCCCCCATTCTTCAGATCATGTAATGCTTCAACGAGTTTGGACGCAGGTGTATTTTTTAGAACATAGCCAGAGGCTCCTGCCTTTATTGCGCGGAATACCCTGTCCGCATCGTCGTAAGCGCTCAAGACCATTATCTGCAAATGCGGATATAGGGGTTTAACCCAGCTGATAAAATCAATTCCGGTTTTGCCAGGCAGTTCGATGTCTGTTAATACCAAACGGACGGTGTCGGCCGCGCCAGTTTCAAAATACTGTATCGCATCTTCTGCCGATTCGAACGCAGCCTCAAGGTGAAATTGTTGCGAGCCCACCACCAGTGCTGAAAGGTAATTTCTTATTTTCTCATCATCTTCTAGCAGAACAAGGGGCGTCATAAATCAAATCTAGATATTAAAGCGCGAATTGCTGCATGTGAAAAAAGTAGTACACAGCTTATTAAACCGGTAATGAATAACGTATTTCGGTGCCGCCGGTTATGGTCGCCCCTATTTGGCAATGGCCACCGATCTCCTGCATCCTGCCTTTCATGTTCCGAAAGCCATTCGAATAGCGGCGTATTTTTTCCATGTCTACACCGATACCATTGTCTTTTACGGAAAAAATAAGCTCAGCATTAATTATTTGCAGTTCCAAATTCACTTCGTTCGCCTGCGCGTGTTTGAGTGCGTTATTTAACGCTTCTTTCGTGACAAGAAAAATATTTCGACGCTGCACATCTGTTAACCTGATGTCCGGAATTTCATCAGGAAAACGAATTGAATACCGGATGTCAAACGGTTCGAAATAACGATACGTCTGCTCACGCAAATATGAAAGCAGATTTTCAAGGGAGTCATTGTGCGGATTGATCGCCCAGATAATTTCGCCTATGCTTTGAACAAGCTTTTGGGCGCTACCTGAAATTGTGGCGATATCAGTTTTCATCTCGTTGTTCGTTCGCGCGGTCGCGGAATTTAGTTCGCTCAGGAGCGCAATGTGGGTGAGTCCGCTGCCGATCTCATCGTGCATATCCTTACTAATACGAAGACGTTCAGATGCAACGGCAGCCTGCCTCTCCATGTCCCGAAGTTTTTTCGCGATCTTTCGCTGCGATAGACTTTTTGTTGTAATGATTACCGCAAGTAATAACATGCTTGTGACCAGTCCGTAAAACCATGTCGATTGCCAAAACGGCGCCATAATCGAGATCGCCAGTTGTTCTTCAATGCTGGCAACGCCCTGACTATTGTAACCGATTACCCGAAATCGATAATCACCAGGCGGAAGGTTTGCATATCGAACGGTTCTTGATGATGTTAACACCCAGTCCACGTCCCATCCTTCAAGCTTATACTTCACCTTGTTCGCGTCGGGCCGGGTAAAATCGAGGGCTGCTAATTCAAACTCAATGTTGTTCTTATTGAAACTAAGCTTTATCGAGTTCCCGTAGTGAAAAAGGGAATCGCGCTGCACCTGCTGCATGTTAACGGTGACACCGGTTATTGCAACGCCTGGGTTACCGGAAGGGTACGTTTGAACCCCCGGCCGAAACCAGTTAAAACCTTTGATGCCGCCAAAGTAAAGCGTCCCGGACCTTCCTTCGTAAAATGCTCCGGTATTAAATTCATTGCTTTGCAACCCATCGCCTACTGTATAATTGATGACCTCAAGCGTGTTCTTATCGATGCGGCTGATACCACCGTTTGTACTGATCCACAAATTGTGAACTGAATCCTCGACAACTCCATAAACATATTCATTGAGAAGACCAGTTTTTGCATTAATAAAACTGTGTTTTAATGTAATGGCATTCAGGCGTATCAGGCCTTTTCCAGAACCGACCCAGAGAATGCTATCGTTCTCTTCGTCCTTCCTAACACACCGAAGATCAAGCCCTTCAAAATATTTTCCAACTAACCTAAAACTTTCCGCGGAGTCGCGCACGTGATATAAGCCGTTGATAGGAGAAGTAAACCAAAGGGTCTCATCTGACGCTTCAAACACATCCGTGATGACAACGCTTGTAAATGAATTTTCCTTATGAAACCGTGCTGAGCGATTAGTCCTCGATGGATCTACCGTAACAAGTCCGTAAATCGTTCCAACTGCCAGGTCGCCATTTTTCCTTTTTAATATCCTGTAAACATAATTAACCCATTTACCGAAAGCCGGCCGTGGTTGAATATCAATAACTTCGAACGCTTGAAGTCGTTCATCAAAAATTGACAATCCGTTGTTGTGCCCGATCCAAAATTCGCCATCGCGTTCCTCATGGATTGCACCGACAATCTTTCCTGGTAGCGTGCCGCGAAAATTGTTTTCAAGATGCGAGTTAATCAACTGGGCCGACTGCGGATCAAAAATATTGAATCCATTGCTATGCGTTCCAAACCAGATGCGACCATGCGTATCTTCATAAAAACATTTTGTGAAATAATCTGCGAGCAGCGGATAATCACCTTCGTTCATCGGAAATAGATTGAAGCGCGGCGGTTTCAGATCAAGGCGCGCAAGCCCTGCACCATCCATCCCAATCCACAGGTTGTTGTTTCTGTCAATGAAGAGTGAAATAGCAAGGTCTATTGGCAACGATTTCAACTTCGCATTGCTATGCCGATACGAAAACATCTTTTTTGTTTGCAGATCGTATTGGAATACGCCAAATCCGAGTGTTGCGATCCACACGCGGCCGAATGAATCCTCGAGAACGTCGCGAATATTCTCTACCGCAACATTCCCCGGAAAATGCATTGGTACAACCTGACGTGACACTGAGTCATAAAATGAAATCTCCGTGGCTGAAAAAATGAAAAGTTTCCTATTCCCCCTCTTTATGGCGAGCATTTTTCCCTTCTCCACGAATAGCCAGTTAAATGCGTGAGTCTTCAGGTCAAACCGAAGAATTCCAGGTTTACCAAGAACCGATAATAAAATTGCTTCGTGATTTATTTCGTGGCCCACGGCAATCTGATCAGAGGCAAAGGTAAAAGGCAACTTAAAATTGAAAATTTGCTTTTCCGTGATTGAATACCTCGCAAGCGCGTCTCCTGTTGTTACCCAGATATTGTTATCATCATCAAATCCGATGATTGAATGAGTGCCGTTGAAAACTGTTTCGAACTGATGAACGTTGATTATTCTTTCCTCGAGTGGGCTATAGTAATAGATCCCCGTTTCATTGGCGAACCAGATATTTCCTTTCGCATCTTCAGAAAGTGTGCCACGGACAAAGTTGAGATTAAATCTACCGGAGCCGTCTTCGACTTTGAAAACCTTAATTGAATGGCCATCGTATCGGTTTAGTCCGTCGGCGGTACCAAACCACATGAAACCTTTTTTATCCTGATGAATACTGTAAACAGAACTTTGAGAAAGACCTTCGTCAACACCAAGGCTTTCAAAACGTGGGATGACGGGTTGCGTGAATGCGACTGTGACTAACGCAATAAAAAATCCAAAACAAAACCAACGAATCATGAACTACCTCCCGGTCATTACATTTCCGAAATGCAATTTAAGAAAGTAAAAGACAATAGTTTTTGGCTCAATCCACTTTTGCCAATAATTTCAGTTGTTCTTCGATCTCAACAACAAAAATCTTATCCATTGGATGGGTATAAGGATCGAAACGACCGTTACCATTTTGATATAGTTCAAGGGCCTTTTGTAAATGATTACTCGCATCCGCCAATTTTTTCTTTGCTTTAAAGCACAAGCCCAGGTAATAATGTGATTCAGCCAGCTGAGGATTATAACGAATGGATCTGTTGAGATCGGAAATCGCCTCGTCAATTTTGCCCGTCTCAAATTTCATCACGCCAAGATGTAAAAAATCATAGGTGAATTCTGAATAGTCTTTTTTTGAAACATGATCTTCAAGGATACGAATCGCGATTGTGGTATCTCCGATCGCTTTATAACATAATGCTTTGACAACGGTAAGGTGATAATCTCCATTGATGGAGTATCCAATATTCTGCGGCATTATTTGTTCAAGGGCATTAAAATCCCTGATGGCTCCTTCGTAATCCCTGACAAACTGATAACGGCACCACCCACGATACCCAAGATATTCTGAGGGACTAATATTCACCGCCTGGTCAATTATTTTTTTCCAAGTAATGAAATCTCCACGCTTTAAATAGGGAATTGCTTTTTGAAAATAAGCATACGCAAATGTTGGGCATAGATTGATCGCCTTATCAAAATCTTCCTGCGATACACGCGAGCCTTGGGACCCGGTACTTGTTGTCGCAATCACGCAGGCATCGTAACATGGCTGATTGTCTTCATACTTGTAAGCTTCACAGTTCGGTTGCGCTGTCGCCTGGCCCACGCCGACCAAGAAAATTGTTATCGTTATAAGGTATCTCATGGCTTTATGGCATTATCTCAACAAGGTTTCCGTTATGCAACTTGAAAGTCAGATATTGATAATAATCGTAAGGAACATCATCAAAATGATTCACCTTCCATCCATCCAGGCGTTTTGTTATTTCTAAGATTTTGGAAACGCTGGTACTTGAAAAGGTTTTTTCCTGAAAGTCAAAATCCATTTGCTGTATTCTGAACCACCCCGTTTCACCTTTGCAGTTCACGATAAAACGGATGGTGATGTAACCGGAATCGGTGCTATCAAAAATAATATTTGAAAACGCGGAATTGATTGCCGTCTTTTCTCCCTTGTATTGCATTCCTTTCCCAAAGTTGTAATACTGGAATACACGTGATTCATTGCAAACTTTGAACGCCGGATCGTCGAGATTTTGATCAAACGAATGATCACCGACATGGTTTGGATAAGTAGCAACCGGTTCATCCACCGATTGCCTGCTCGCACAGGCGGAGAAAATGAACATCAACAGCACGACATAAAAACCTGAACTATGAAGTTTCATTAAAGATGAACCAGGTAAAACGATAACATTTCTGCAATCAAGCAAAAAACATTGGCAAATAATAGAGCTTCACCGGGATGACCTTGCGTGCGTCCATCTCCACGGGCGTATTCACCGACTCCCATCCGCCATTCACCTACCCGTTGCCGAAGCTGGCCTATCAGCCATCGCCTCCCATCATGCATGCCCGTATATTTGATTAAAATTCAAGGAAACAGAAACCAACAACGCTTAATAAACACAAACATGGAATCGTATAACCAAAACAAAGTATCAGCTACGGAATCAAAGAACAGCTTTTCCGGCCGCGTATTCGGTGGCATCGTACTGATCATCATCGGCGCGCTTTTTCTTTTGAAGAAATCAGGAATGGATATCCCTTACTGGTTCTTCTCATGGGAACTCATCTTCATTGCAGTCGGCATTTTTCTCGGCATCCGCCATTCATTCCGCGGTCCACTCTGGCTAATATTCGTTTTGATTGGCAGCACATTGCTCGTCGACGACCTGGTACCAGATATGGACTTTGATCGCTACCTGTGGCCCATCATTATTATCGCTGTCGGTCTCGTTATGATCGTAAGACCTCAGCGCAAAAAGAGAGAGGAAATGCCGGTGTTTACAACAACGACAGCTAGTTCCGGCGCCAGCACACAGGAGGATGAAGTGATCGATTCTGTCACCATTCTTGGCGGGATCAAAAGAAACATTATTTCCAAAAATTTCAAGGGCGGTGAAGCGGTTACGATACTGGGCGGCACTGAACTGAACCTTTCACAAGCTGATACGCAAGGTGTGATCGTACTTGAACTTACGCAGATCTTCGGCGGCACGAAGCTGATCGTTCCTCCTCACTGGAAAATATTATCTGACGATCTTGTGTGTATCCTTGGCGGGCTTGATGATAAACGACCAATTTATCAGCAGACAGGCGCGGAAGAAAATCAACGCGTAGTGATTATCAAAGGCACCTGCATCTTTGGTGGAATAGACATCAAGAGCTTCTAATATGTATTTTATCCTTCTCACCATTCAAATGCTACTTATGAACTGGTACATCGCAAAAATCGTCATGAGAATCACCTCGGAGAATACTGATCACACGCCACAGTTCGATGAACAACTCAGATTGATCCAGGCGTCAGGCACGGCTGAAGCATTTATGAAGGCGAGAATAATCGGTATTGCCGAGGAAGATGCATATCTGAACAGTCACCGTAACGAAGTCCGATGGGAGTTTATCAACGTTGCCGACATTGTTCCGGTCAAAACATTTTCGGATGGCGCAGAAATATACTCACATGTTCACGAGACAAATGAAGCCCCTGCTTATATTCACGACGTACATGAAAAAGCCATGTTCATCCGAAAGAGTAACCAGGCGTTGAACTGAAATCCTGATGTTTAAAATCCAGTCACATCGAAAAATGATAGCCATGTTTCTAGCATGGCTATCTGCATGGACAGCGATTCAAACATTTCTTCTATTCTACCCGGCAGGCCTCCCTCTTGCATGGTCGTGGAGAGATGCATTGCTCACAAACTTGTTAATTGGATGCAGCTCGTACGCGATGGTGAACGGCCTGCGATATTACACATCCAACCAATCGTTGCGACTTGGCTATAGCATTGTGTTGGCGATCATAACGATCTATGCCACGCAGCTGCTCGCCGGCGATTTCGTTTCGAACGATGCAGCATACATCGGCTTCTTTCGGGAGACATTTATGTTGCGATGTATTTTTGCGTGGTTTATGATCAGCTTTATTTCGACAATAACTTGGCTTTGGTCGGTGATCAACGAGCAACAGGAATCAGAAATACGCAGACACACGAATGAAAAACTTGCCCGCGAAGCAGAGCTCGCTACTCTGAGGCAACAACTGCAACCGCATTTTCTTTTTAATAGCCTCAACTCTATCAGCGCCCTTGCTGGCACAAAACCGGAGGAAGCAAGACGAATGATCCAGCAACTTTCGGATTTCCTGCGTGGAACGCTCAAGCGGGATGAGCAGCAACTCGTCGCCCTCGACGCGGAACTAGTCCAGCTGCAGCTTTATCTTGACATTGAAAAAGTGCGATTCGGACACCGTTTGCAAACCGTTGTCAACGCAAGTGCAGATGCAAGGGACATGAAATTGCCATCATTGCTTCTTCAACCTGTGGTAGAGAACGCAATCAAGTTCGGACTCTATGATACGATCGGCGAGATAACGATCACGATCACAGCGATCGTTGATGGCGGAAACCTGGCGATCGAAATCACAAATCCATTCGACCCTCACACAACAGCACGAAAAGAAGGGACAGGCTTCGGACTTGCATCCGTCCAACGACGGCTCTACCTTCTCTTCGCGCGCCACGATCTTGTTGTAACAAAACAAAAGGACTCTACATTTATAACACAACTCAAAATTCCACAAGTATTATAATGAAAGTAATCATCATCGACGACGAGCCGCTTGCAAGAACCATCGTCCTGGAATACCTCCGGGCCTATCCGGAACTTGAAGTAGTCCAGGAGTGTAACGACGGCTTCGAAGGGGTGAAAGCGATCACACAACATAAACCCGATTTGATTTTTCTGGATATCCAGATGCCTAAGATCAACGGTTTCGAGATGCTTGAGTTAATTGAAAACCCACCTTCTGTCATTTTCACAACTGCATTCGATGAGTACGCCATTAAAGCTTTTGAATCTCACGCGATCGACTATTTGCTCAAACCTTTTAATAAAGATCGTTTTGATAAAGCCATTCAAAAGTGGAGACAACAGAAGCTTCAGGCAAACAATCCTTCAACAATGTTAGCAGAAGAAGTAAGACAACCTGAAGAGCGTAATCGAATTGTGATTCGCGAAGGCGGCAACATTAGGATTATTCCCGTCCATGAGATCTTTTACATGGAGGCCTACGACGACTACGTGAAAATTTTCACCGCCAAAGAAATGTTCCTGAAAAAGAAGACCATGAGCTTTTATGAGAAATCACTGGATGCCTCGCAATTTGTTCGTGTTCACCGATCTTACCTGCTGCAGCTTTCTCAGCTTACGCGGATTGAGCCACTTGAAAAGGATACTCACATTGCCGTATTAAAAAACGGTGCAAAAGTTCCGCTGAGCAAGTCCGGGTACGCGAGGGTAAAAGAGGTGCTGGGGGTGTGATTTCCGGATGGCTACTGATTGGGCTGAAAGCTAACATTTGGAGTCTGTTGCGTTATGCCTGCGCAGCTGCTTCCAAGCAGAGCCTGAATCCGGTTTGCTCAACAGCCTGAAAATACTAAACTAGTTTTTGACTTTTGTACTGACACAGTTTATAGAACAGACTCAGCAGAATTTTGGGCAGTGTCTTTTTACGAGCTATCAGATACTTTTTAAGCACTACCAGATACTCTTTAGGCGCTATCAGATACTTTTTAGGCACTACCAGATTCTTTTTAGGCGCTACCAGATACTTTTTACGAGCTATCAGATGCTTTTTAGGTGCTATCAGATACTTTTTACGGGCTATCAAAATGCTTTTGCCTGGCGTTCAATTACTTTTTCCTAGCGCTCAGTTACTTTTTCCTGGCGTCCAAATACTTTTTCCTGGCGTTCAGTTACTTTTTCCTAGCGTTCAAATACTTTTTCCTGGCGCTCAATTACTTTGGCGTGGCGTTCAGTTACTTTTGCCCGGCTCCCAGCCCACTTGTGAGGTGTTTGTCTTGGCTCTTGAGTCGGTCGATAAACTGTGTTGGGTCGCCCGTTTACTCCGTTACAGTATCATTTACGGAAATCTTTGCTCCCATCGCAGTCAAAATTTGCAATTTCTCCCGAATCTGGTTTTCGATCCTTAGCGGAAACCGTAGATCGATTTCAGCCTTTTCGTTGTACGATTCGCCAATGATTGACATCGAAAATTCCTTCACAAGCTTCATTACTTCTGGTGTCGCGGAAAAATCGTAGATCAGACGCAAGCTGGCAAACACCTCCTTCTCTAATATTATAGCGTTGTTTAACGCATCTTCTGCAGCAGTTTTATAGGCTGCGATCAAACCTCCAATGCCAAGTTTCACCCCTCCAAAATATCGGACGACAACAACCAGCACGTTCGTTAATTCTTTGGAACGAATCTGTCCCAGGATTGGGTCGCCTGCACTGTGGTTGGGCTCGCCATCATCGGCCGCGCGAACATGCTTCCTGTCAGCGCCCAACACCCAGGCGTAACAATGATGACGGGCGTCGAAAAACTGCTTCTTTAGTAATGTGATCCGTTCTTTAATATCCGTTTCATTTTCAACCGGATAGGCAAACGCCAGGAACTTACTGCCCTTCTCTTTGTACGACCCCTCAGCCGGAGTGCTTATTGTTCTGAAAGAAAACACGGCCATTTGTAACGGTTTCACACAAATTTGCGTCAAAGAAAAGAATACCTTAACGCAGATGCAACCTGTGTGTATTTTGCTGGTCTATACCCTGAATCAACTATCGAATTATGAAAAAATACGTTCTTTTAAGCTTTCTGATAATCTTCATCACGTCGTGCACCTTTGCCCAACAGCGTGAAACGAGAAATGTTGGCACGTTCACAAAAATCGGATTCCGCGTAGCCGGTAAGCTGTATATCAAGCAAGGCTCTCCGCAAAAAGTAGAAATCGAAGGAGATAAGGATGCTATCGCGAAAATTGAAACGAAAGTTGAAGACAACAGGCTCGTGATCGAAAAAGAAGAAAAGTGGAATGACTGGAGTTCCGACAACGAGAAGATCACAGTTTACGTAACTGTAGCTTCTCTCGAAGGTGTGAATGTAAGCGGATCCGGCGATGCCATTGGTCAAAGTAAATTTTCGGCGACTGATTTTAAGATGAATGTAAGCGGATCCGGGTCGCTGACAATTGAGATCGATGCAAAAGGCGAGATTGATGCAGATGTTTCCGGATCGGGTGAAATCACTCTTAAAGGAAATTGCGACAGCTACAAGAGCAGTGTAAGCGGATCAGGAGGCGTAGATCTCAACCTGACTGTTGCAAAGAAAGCGAAGTTTGGCGTTTCAGGTTCTGGCGAGATCACAGCGTCAGGTTCGGCCGATGAAACAGAAATAAAAATCAGCGGCTCAGGAAAAGTACTGGCTGCTGAGATGACTACAAATATTTCTGAGGTACAGATCTCTGGGTCGGGCGATGCCGAGGTAAATGTTAAAAACGAGATCGACGCGTCAATTACCGGAAGTGGAACGGTGTCTTACAAAGGAGATCCGAAAAAAGTTAACAGCAATGCATCGGGCAGCGGCAAACTCCGGAAATTGTAATCCCGTGCCTGCGATATACTAAAGAGTCACCTTCGGGTGACTTTTTTTGTGTTAAGCCAGTTGGGAACTGACACTTTCTTCATGCCGTAACAGTCCGGCAGCAATGAGATACTGCGCTGAGATATAGGTGAGCATGATCCAGAATCCGCTTAGCGGTAATTCGGTAAGAAAGCGATTGATCGCGAGGATTGAATCAGAGATCATGAACAACAAGGCGCCGAAGAACACGAGCCAAAAACTCGCAGTGTTGGTGCGTCCATAGCGGAACAATGCAGTCAATGCCATAAACGAAATTACGCCGGCGTAAATGATGACAGGTATTTTCAAATCGCCAAGCACGGGATACAAAACGACAACCAAACCGCTTCCTGCGAGTAAGATTGGAAACGCAAGCCTGATCCGATGGACACCGCGCAAACTGTTTGTTTGTTCGACTCCTTGATGTTGTCTGTAAGCAAAAATGTATAAGATGTGTGCGGTTAGGAAAGCCACGAGTCCCGCGATAAAATAATTATCATTCATTAAGAGAACATCCCCCGCAAGAGAAAACAGCATCGCCCCTATCACAACAATCGACCTGTCGGTGGTTGCGCTCATGTAATACGCGATCAGTGAGATCATGATCAGCGGCTTGCAGATCGTATGCAGTAAAGGGTAATCAATGAACTCAGACAGGAGCTCGCCTACCGAAACAAGAACAAAGACAATAAGAAATATTTTTTTCATGATGCATTCCGTGGTCTCCTGGATAACACTAAATATACAAAGGCTATGAATGACAGGCCGGCAGAAATCACAAAGGTGATTAAAAAGTTTTCCGGTTTATTGCTGTACACAAATCCTGACGCAAATGCACCAATTCCAATTCCGAGTTCCATAAACATATAAAGTGTTGAGAGTCCCCGTCCTTTGTATTTGACGTCGCTGAGATCGGTAGCCCAAGCGAGCAACGTCGGTGAAGTAGCGCCTTGTGCGAGGCCGTACAAAGAAACACCTATAATAAGCTGTGCTTCCGTTTCCGCGAACCCGATGATCGTCATGGCAATGGTAATCGCCAAACTTGATATCATGAGTATTGGTCGTCGGCCATAACGATCTGAAGCTTTTCCGCCTATAATTCGAATTAAAAATGACGCGACTGTGAAGTAGGTAAATAACAAACCCTTATTACGGATGCCGACGTATTCACCAAAATCGGGGATGATGGTGTAAAGCGCTCCGTAAGCGTAGGCGCACAGTGCCATTACAAAGCATGGAACAATGACACGTGGCTCAAAAAGATCGTGTCTGCGGATCTTCAATAAACCAATGCTAAAGCGATGTTTCTTTAGAACAGTTTCTTTGATGTTTAACAAAACGATGATCGCCAATAGCGCGAAAAACGAAGAGCAATAAAACACAGCATTGATTCCAAATTGATTTGCGAGTAATCCGCCTATTGCCGGACCGCCTGCCATTCCCATGGTACCAGCTGTGCCGAGAAAACCCATTGCTTCGCCGCGTTTCTCTGTCGGAATAATATCGGACAAATACGCCGCCTGTCCTGTAGGTGTGAAGCCTGTTGAAAAGCCGTGAACAAGTCGCAGCAAAAAGAATCCGGCAACTGTTGTAACGATCGGATAAATAATGCTGCACACAAGACAAACCATCGCGCCAAACATCACAACGGGAACACGCCCGACTTTATCGGCCAGCTTCCCACTGAACGGTCTTGAGATTAAAGCGGTGACTGTAAAAAGAGAAATGATAAGGCCCTTATAATCTTCGCCGCCGAGGGAGGTTAAATAAGAAGGCAATTCCGGGATTAGCATGTTGAAACTCGCAAAGAACAAGAGCGAGCTTAAACACAATAACCAGAATTGCCTGGTGTAGATTCTTCCTTCCGATTTGTTACTCAAGTGTTTTGACTGGTTGCCTCCTGCGCACCCAATAAAAACGCTTTGATAAAATCATCGAGATCGCCATCAAGAACAGTCTGCGCATCGGTGCGTTCAACGCCTGTTCGCGCGTCTTTCACAAGCTTGTAAGGATGCAAGACGTAGTTACGGATCTGGGATCCAAAATCAATTCTCATCTTACCTGCTTCGATCTTATCGCGGGCCGCATTGCGCTTTTCCATTTCCAGCTGATACAACCGCGACTTCAGCATCTGCATGGCGCGTTCACGGTTCGCGTGTTGAGATCTTTCGACCTGACAGACGATCACGATTCCGGTAGGCTTGTGCGTTAACTGGACCTTCGTCTCAACTTTGTTCACATTCTGCCCGCCGGCTCCACCGGAACGGGAAGTCTGTATTTCAATGTCAGCCGGGTTGATCTCGATGTTGATCGTTTCATCCACGACCGGATACACAAATATTGAAGCGAAGGAAGTATGTCGACGCCCGTTTGAATCGAATGGGGAGATCCGCACCAGGCGGTGAACGCCGATTTCAGACTTCAGTTTTCCGTAAGCGAAAGGTCCGTCGATCTCGAGGGTAGCCGATTTGATGCCCGCAACGTCACCGCTTTGATAGTCGATCTGGGAAACTTTATAGCCGTTCTTTTCGCCCCACATTATATACATGCGATTAAGCATCTCGGCCCAGTCCTGACTTTCAGTGCCACCAGCTCCCGGGTTGATTTCGATGGCAGCGCTTAATTGATCTTCTTCCTGGCTTAACATCTTTTTGAATTCAAGTTCCTCCACAGCTTTTGCTGTGCGCTTGTATTCTTTGTCAAGCTCATCGTCGCTTGCATCGCCGGCTTCGTGAAATTCGTTCAGGACTTCAAGGTCGTCAACGAGTTTCTGAACGTTTTCGTAGGCGTCTGTCCAGAGTTTTTTGGCCCTTAGGTTTTTCAGGATGGATTCAGCTTGTTTCGGATTGTTCCAAAAATCCGATTGTTGCGTGATTAACTCTTCGTCTTTCACTTCAACGATCTTACGATCGTAGTCAAAGATACCTCCTCAAGGCGCTCACACGAGCCTTCAAGTCTTTCAACTGGTCTGTTGTCATGATTGAATTTTAATTGTGCGTGCAAATATATCAAACGTCGGCGAAACCAATCAGTTGATATCTAAAAGGATATTTTACCGCCGATCGGGCTGGTAAAAACCCGACCCTTTCGTTACGGTCAGCAGCCGGTACTTATGGTTGATCTTTTCCGATTTTTTTCGAAGCAATGCCATCGGTAAACCTGCCGCTACCATGGCGATGCTAGCTGTGGTTACGCCATTATCCAGACTTGCGCTGTTGCCTTGAATAACGGTGTTATTGAGAAAGTCGCCTGCGAAGAGCAAAACGCCAGCGCCGACCAATCGCGAGCCAATTACATTCAAGAGGGATGGTCGCTCGAAATATAGGCGCTCGATCTCTGAGAAAAGAATAGTATCGCGATGCGTTACAATCCGATCTTCAAACAAATTATTTACATAGCTCGTCATGATTTGTTTGCTGCCTTTGTTTCTCCATACGATCTCATCACCGGGATATAATCGCAGGATCACTTTTTCGCCTTTCAACAACACGAGTTGTTTCTGCCCATGCGCTGACATGACGGCGAGGTAGATCATAGCGAAGGCGAATGCAATTTTAAGTTTCACAATTTTTAATAACAAAGATAAAGGTAAGATATCAGCACCAATCTTGTCTGAAGCATTCACGTGTGAGCAATGGGTAATCACCTACCGAGGCCGATGCCCTCGGCAGATGAATGACGCCCTTTCAGGGCCCGGCATAATTCAGGCATAACCCAGGACGCTGTCCTGGGTTACAAATCAATGCCCCTTCATGGCTTAATCAGGATTAAATATTCTGTCACAATTATGGCGATCGGATTTTGTAATCCGTGTTATAATTTGGATTAACAAACATTCTAGTATCGGGCAGTTGTATTGCCGAGCCCTGAAAGGGCGACCATAAAAACTGTGGGCATCGCCCTCGGCATGATCACAACATCCCACAAAAAAAGGTGAGCCTATCGACCCACCCCTTCTTAAACATAACTAATAAAATAAACCTACATTTTATTAATCCATCCGAAGACGTCGTTGTTAACGCCGTGTTTAATTCCTTCGAGTTCAGCGAAAACGCGCGTGGCGAATTTTCTGTCCGCCGCAGGTGGCAGTGTGAACTTATCATCGTCATGTCCAATCATCTCAATGTGCGCGATCGTCGCCGCGGTACCTGCACCAAACGCTTCGCTCACCCTATTTTCCTTTAATGCCTTAATTAATTCGTCAACACTGATCTTCCTTTCCTCCACCTTCATTCCCCAATGACGCGCCAGTTTCAGAACACTATCGCGTGTGATGCCCGCGAGAATTGAGTCGCTTAAGGCTGGCGTTATCAACACATCATCAATAACGAACATAACGTTCATCGTTCCGCTCTCTTCGATGTATTTGTGTTCTTTTCCGTCCGTCCAGATAAGCTGGTCGTAACCTTGCTGCTGTGCAAGACGCGCAGGATAAATCGCGCCGCCATAATTTCCTCCTGCTTTCGCATAGCCCGTTCCTCCAGCGACCGCGCGTGTATAATGCGTTTCTATCTTCACCTTCACCGGTGCACTGTAGTATGATCCGACCGGGCTCATGATGATCATGAACGAAAATTCATTCGATGGACGAATGCCGATGTACTCTTCTGCTGAGAACAAAAACGGACGAATATATAATGACGCGCCGGCAGCCGTTGGAATCCATTTACGATCAAGATCAAGCAACGTCGATAAACCTTCCATGAATAATTCTTCCGGAACTGACGGCATACACATGCGTTCAGCGGAAATATTAAGTCGTTTAAGATTATCGAGTGCACGGAACACAAGTGTTTCGCCGGCGTTTGAGGCATAAGCCTTCATGCCTTCGAATATCGATTGCCCATAATGAATCGCAGGTGTCGCAGGGCTCACTTCAATTTTCCCGTAAGGAACAATGCGTGCGTTTTTCCACTCGCCGTTTTGAAAATCAGCGATGAACATGTGATCCGTGTAGACTTTGCCGAATGGAAGATTCGCAAAGTCAACTTCCGGAAGTCGCGACTTTTTTACCTGGTTTATATCGATTTTCAGTGTATCAATCATGGGGCAATTGTTATGGCCCAAAGATACAATTTTCACGGAAAGGAAGACTAACAGGTGTTAGTTTAATAGAATTTTAAGGATAACAACGCCGAAATTCGCCTATTTATCCATTTTCGGCCGCCATGGCGTTTCTTGTACCTGCAACTCCACGGTCATTCTACGACAGAGCATAAAAAGGTAATCCGATAGCCGATTGAGATATTGGACAACCATTGGATCGACACCCTCCTGTTGATCGAGCGCAATGGTTAATCGTTCAGCACGACGACAAACCGTTCGCGAAACGTGCCCGAACGAGATAGATTGATGCCCGCCGGGAAGAACGAAGAAACGCATCGGTTCCAATGTCGCGTCCATAGCGTCAATTTCTTTTTCGAGTTCCGTTACATCACTCTCTGCCAGCGAGGGTATTTTCACTTTAGTGTTGCCAGGTTCCGTCGCCAGGATTGAACCAATGGTGAACAATCGATCCTGAATTTGAATCAAAAAAACTTTGCGATCCGAATTCACCGGCTGATCGCGCAACAAACCGATCCAGGAATTAAGCTCGTCTATGGTTCCATAGGTGTCAATTCGCAGATCAGCTTTTGAAACACGTTTTCCACCAAACAGAGCGGTCGTTCCTTTATCGCCGGTTTTTGTATAGATCTTCATTTGATTGTTTTCGGTAAAGATAACACCCGACATTTAACTGGCATATGGGATCTCGCCAAGGCAAAAAAGAAAGGATCAGTTTCGCTGACCCCCCTTCAACTATATCCCTTAAAAACAATTCTAGTGAGAAGCTTGAACCGCGTGTGCCCGGTTCACATTTTCATTTTTACGATCCCATTCTATCAGACCATCGCGTAAACGAATGATACGATGCGCATAATGCGCGATATCATCTTCGTGTGTTACCATAATAATGGTGTTTCCCTTGTCGTGAAGTTCCTGAAACAGGTTCATGATGTCGTATGACGTCTTGGTATCAAGGTTACCAGTCGGTTCATCGGCAAGAATGATCGATGGGTTATTTACGAGCGCCCTCGCAATCGCAACGCGCTGACGCTGTCCACCTGAAAGTTCATTTGGTCTGTGATGCGAACGGTCGCCAAGTCCAACGTTCGCAAGCGCCTGTAACGCCATTTCGTTTCTTTCGGATTTACTATATCCGGCATAAATAAGTGGAAGCGCTACGTTTTCAAGCGCTGATGCGCGTGGCAACAGGTTAAACGTTTGAAAGACAAACCCAATTTCCTTATTCCTGGTTTCCGCGAGTTCGTTTTCAGTCATGTCGCTAACAAGCGTGTTGTTCAACATGTACGTTCCGCTGGTTGGCGTATCGAGGCAACCAACAATATTCATCAAGGTCGACTTTCCCGATCCGGACGGCCCCATGAACGCGACATATTCGCCGCGATCAATAGAAATTGAGATGGATTGCAGCGCGTTGACAATCTGGTCGCCCATCTTATAAACTTTGGAAATGCTTTCAGTCTCGATGATTTTCATGGGATTCTTTTTAGCAAAAGATTAAAATCTATGATCTCGATACAATTTGTCATTGAATTCCGCTGCCAATTACAAAGATGCCCGAATTTCACAGAAAGTTTTAGTTATTATACTACCGGTAGTCGATTTGGTTTCATCAGAATACCAATTATTGACGGATTTCCCGGATGAAAGTTACAACCCTGCTGATCACAGCATCATCTTTCAGGATCCGGGTATGTCCCAGTCCTTTCGTTTGAAACAGCTGTGCCTGTGGATACCGGCGGATAAGTTCCTTTGCGTGATCCAACGTTACTTCTTCATCGTCTTCATCATGAACGAGCAGAATATCAATTTGCTGCGTCAGATTGCTGATAAAATGCAACGCGGTAAATTCTTCAAATGATTTACCGTAGGATTTTAAAATATATTTCTTAAAAAATTTACCAGTTTCCCACGATCCATTGATCGCGCGCAGATAGGTGCGAATAATCTCATCCGCAATTGTCGGACTCGCGATATTGATCAATTTTTTGATTCGCAAGCCATGCATCCCGGAGAACAAGGCTGCGCCTCCGCCAAACGAATGACAGATGATTGCTTCAGGTTCGCCGACCACTTCATAGATGCGTTTAAATGCGACTTCGAACTCAACAACGTTTGTTGATTTTCCATCGGACTGGCCGTGCGCCGGACCATCAAATCCAACAACCCGATAACCGTGTGTTGTTAAAGCCTCAATGAACTTTCGGAATTGCGTTGCGCGCCCAGCCCAGCCGTGAGCGAGTAACACAACCGGGCCGCTTCCCCAACTATAACATTGGACTTTTTTCTTCGCGACAAACACATGAAACTTCTCCGCGGTCTTTTCGATCACTTGTTCTTTTTCCGGAACGCGATATCGCAAAGGCGTAAAAAATATTTTTACAAAATACCGGTGTGCAAGAAACGGCGCAACCTTCTCAACTTTCGGGAAAGTCCAGCGAACCGCGCGAAGCATAAAAGGAACTTTGCTGTTTTTCAATCGCGGATGGTGAAAGTGAAGGTGCTGGTAGTTGGCGCGAACGTTTCCAAATCATACACCCGTTCGGAGAATGTAACGTTGTTATCCTGATCAACCAGGATAACAGTTGAACATCTTGACCCATAGCCCGGACTTTTAATAAACATTGCTGACAATGCGCGTTCACGTTCCAAACCAATACCTGTATCCGGCAATAATTCGTCTGAAGCTCGATCTTCATTCGTGAGAAATTGAAAAAACATTTCTGAATGAAGTACCTCTTCACTAATCAGTTTGGAGAAAATTTCTTTTCCATTCTTCACTTTCGGCCACGGTGTATCAAGGAGATGATTACTCAGTCCGTAAATACCGTCGGTCAGTTTTTCAACTTTGTCACGGTAGTTAGATATATACAAAAGCCTCTCTGCATCTCCGACAAGAAGATTAAACCCGTTGTATTCTTTAGCCCGTGGTTCGATCTCCGCCGCATAAGTTTCTGCATTCTTCGTTGTCGAAAGAAAATCAGAGACGAGATGACCACGTGACGGTGCTACTGGTTTGATATTGCGGAGATCACGGTAGTTGGTCACCATGCTTATTCGTCCGTTAGTATTCATGCCCAGCCAGGTGCCGCCAGCTTCAAGATCGCGACCGCCTACAATTGCAGGTTCATCTTCCCAAAAAGCTGCAGGCGCGGTTTTGCGTTTGTAAAATTCATCACGGTTTGCAGCCAGAATGAATTTATAAGTCGGGTGTTGTTTCAGTGCTAGAAAGATAAGACACATAGATGGCCGGTGTTTGTTAACTACATGTCGAACAATTCCAGTTGTTCGGGAAGCAGGGTAAAAGATTTACGATGATAGGGTGTGATCCCCTGAAGGCGAATGCCTTCACGATGTTGAAGCGTTGCATAGCCGACATTTGTCTCCCACCCGTAACCGCCGAATTGTACGGCAAGTTGATTCATAAAATCATCACGATATGTTTTCGCAAGTATTGAAGCAGCTGCAATGGAAAGATATTTACCATCACCTTTGATCACACATTCGTGACGAATATCCTGATAAGCTTTGAATCTGTTCCCGTCGATAAGAATTAGTTCCGGGCGTTCGACAAGTTTGTCGAGGGCGAGATGCATCGCTTTAAAAGAGGCATTTAAAATATTGATGCGATCAATTTCTTCGTGATCCACTTCTCCAACAGCCCAGGCAATTGCGTCGCGTTGAATATGAAACCGAAGCTCTTCCCGTTCTTCCTTCGAAAGTTGTTTTGAATCGTTGAGTTTTTTGTGCCTGTATTTTTTCGGAAAGATTACTGCCGCTGCAACAACAGGCCCGGCCAGGCAGCCTCGTCCGGCTTCGTCGCATCCCGCCTCAATTAAATCCTTTGTGAACGATGACCGCAGCATTTCAGTGGTGGTTGTGGGTGCGGTAAAAATAAATCAAAACTATCGACACTGAAACTGGCAACGGGCTTTGATAAGCACGATTTTTTACTAGGAAAATATCGTAATTGTACCCGATTCATGATCAGTGATATACAAACTGAACAATTCCCAGATAATGAACAAACCAGAAGAAGCGAAAGAAAATCCGTGGACAACCCTTTCGGCTGAAGTAAAATATGACAACAAATGGATAAACGTAACCGAATTCCAGGTGATTAATCCGGGAGGCGGCCGTGGCATCTATGGTAAGGTTCATTTCAAGAACAAAGCAATCGGAGTGATTCCGCTCGATGACGAAATGAATACGTGGCTAGTCGGCCAATACCGTTACACGCTAAACGAATGGCACTGGGAAATTCCCGAAGGCGGTGGACCCGAAAATCAATCGCCCCTCGAATCTGCAAAAAGAGAACTTCAGGAAGAAACCGGACTAAACGCTTCTCACTGGACACAGATCATCCGACTGCATACCTCGAATTCCGTTACCGATGAGGAGGGGTTTATTTTCCTTGCCGAAGGGATTTCACAAGGCGAGCGAGAACCTGAAGAAACAGAAGCTGATCTGAAAGTATGGAAAGTGCCGTTTAAAGTCGCGCTTCAAATGGTTGAAGACGGAAAGATCACCGACAGTATGAGCGTGATGGGAATTTTGAAGGTCGCGAGGATGAAGGGGATTTGATTTAAATGCTTTGGCGATTAGCTGTTGCCTGTAGCAGTTCCGTGTTGGCTATTTGCTTTTAGCTGTTGGCGGTACCCTCAACGTAAAAATATATCTTTACGGCCTTTCCAAAATCAGTGCGAATCCGCCAACACATAAAAGAAAACCTTAAGCTTGCCGTGCCAGTAATGCTCAGTAACCTGGGCCATGTCATTATTGGCGTAACAGACAACATCATGGTTGGCCATGTGTCTGCGGTTTCCCTTGCCGCTGCCGGATTAGCACTCGTTGTGTTCAATGTACTTTTGCTTTTCGGCATAGGTGTTTCTTACGCGATCACACCACTTGTTGCTGCCGCTGATGGAGAAGCCAACGATGAAGAGGTAATTCAAACTGTCAGACATGGGCTTGTTATCAATCTTATCACCAGTTTATTATTGGTTGTGGCCGTTGCGTTCGGTAGCAATCTGCTTTATGAGTTAAATCAGCCTGCCGAAGTAATTTCGGAAGCAATTCCTTTTCTTCAGATCATCGCCATCTCGATGATCCCGATCCTTGTATTTCAAACTTTCAAACAATTTGCAGAGGGGTTATCAAAAACCCGGGTTGCTTTGTTCGTGATGATTGGTGCCATCCTATTGAACATCCCACTGAACTATATTTTTATTTATGGTCATCTTGGCTTACCGTCTATGGGGCTTGAAGGTGCAGGATATGCAACCTTCATTTCGAGGATCTTCATGGCGCTGTCAATCACCCTTTATATTTATCATCATCACTCATTCAAAAAATACCGGGGAATCTTTCGCTTTGGAAAATACAAAACAAGCCTGATCAACAAGATGCTGCACCTTGGCGTACCCAGCGGCGTTCAGTTCATCTTTGAAGTGGCCGCGTTCGACTTTTCACTTGTCATGATGGGATGGATCGGCACGCAAACGCAGGCCGCACACCAGATCGCTATCAACATGGCGACCATCAGTTACATGACAACGGCTGGTCTGGCTGCCGCGGCTACCATTCGCGTTGGATACTTTCTCGGCGCAAATGATTTTACCAGTCTCCGGAAGGCGGCATGGTCTACATTAGCGATTGCCATGGCAGTCATGTTTGCATGGGGTATACTTTTCATTGGCGGCAGACATTTTCTTCCGGCACTTTACGTGGAAGAAAAAGAAGTAATCATGATCGCGTCGTCATTGCTGATCATTGCAGGCCTCTTTCAACTGGCGGACGGCGCGCAGGTTGTGTGCACATCGGCCCTTCGTGGACTTCAGGATGTTAAGATTCCATCGGTGCTCATACTGGTATCGTACTGGATGATCGGGCTACCACTTGGCTATGTTCTTACTTTCAAGATGAACGTCGGCGCCACTGGCATCTGGTGGGGCTTACTTACCGGTTTGACCCTCACCGCCATCGCGATGTTCATTCGTTTGAAATACCAAATCGGTAAACTTGAACGCGCGGCTCAGAAAATCACACCAACTGAAGCAAAAGATGCTGTGATCAATTAACCTAATTCCTTATCTTTTCGAAAAAGCGGTATGTCACAACCCCCACGTCCTGTCCGCTACTCGCAGACAACCATTACAGAATTAATGATCCCATCGTATGCTAACTTCGGTGGCAAGATCCATGGCGGCATTCTTCTTTCGCTGATGGACAAAGTTGCCTACTCATGTGCGAGCCGACATGCAGGGAGCTATTGCGTAACGGTAACAGTAGACAAGGTTGAATTTCTGCAACCGGTGGAAGTCGGCGAGCTGGTTTCACTTTTTGCTTCGGTGAACTATGTCGGAAGAACATCAATGATCATTGGGATCAGGGTTGAAGCGGAAAATGTGAAGACAGGCAAGATCAAACACACGAACTCGTCTTACTTTACAATGGTCGCAAAAGACGACGACAATAAACCCACTGAAGTCCCGGCACTGTTACTCGAAAATGAGGAGGAGGTAAAGCGGTTCATTGAGGCTATGCGGATGAAAGAGATAAAAAAATCTATTCGCGAAACAATGGATGATGCAAAGTCAAAAATTGAAGTTGCTAATGCCTCGACAATATTGGCAAACGAACGATGTATTATATCGTACCTTTAGCGGATCAGTGAAGTTGCAATGAAAGGATTCAGAATTTTGTACACGACATATGGCACAATCATTTTTGCCCTTCTTTTCATAATTTTCTTTTTCCCATTACTGATCCCGATTGTATTTCCATCTGCATTCGTACTAACCGGGATCTTCAACCGATGGTGGGCAAGATTACTCTTTACGCTGATCGGCATTCCATTTATCGTAGAATACCGGCGTCAATTAAATAAGAACCAACAGTACATATTTTGCCCGAATCATTTTTCGTACCTGGACATTCCAACACTTGGCCTGAACAATCACAATACAATTTTCGTCGGCAAAAATGACATGGAGAAAATTCCCTTGTTTGGGTTTATGTACCGGAAACTTCACATAACCGTGGACAGGTCCAAGTTAAAAAGTCGTTACACAACAATGGTAAAGTCACTCGAGGCAATTGACGAAGGTAAATCGCTTGTAATCTTTCCTGAGGGCGGTATCATGACAGAAGGCGATCCTGTTTTAGCTAAATTTAAAGACGGTGCGTTTCGCGCTTCGATCGAGAAACAAATTCCCATTGTGCCTGTCACCATTCCGTATAATTGGATAATTTTACCGTCGAATGAATTTTTACTGAGGTGGAAGCCTCTGAAGGTGATCTTTCATGAACCGATTGATCCGAAAGGATTTTCAATGGAAACAATTGGTTTATATAAGGAGAAAGTAAAAGGAGAAATCCAGGAAGAACTGAACAAGCATTTGCAACATGATCATCAACCGGGAATTACTGGACAAAATAGCGCATCTCTCTCGACTTGAATTCGATGAAAAAGACGCAGAGAAAATGATGCAGGACATGTCGGTGATTATCAGCTGGGTCGAAAAGCTAAACGAAGTAAATACCGACGGCATTGAACCACTCACTACTATGTCATCTGAGGTTAATACCTTGCGCGAGGATCAAATAAAAGATCACCTTCCACACGCCGAAGCTCTAAAAAATAGTCCTTCAAAAAATGAAGACTACTTCACCGTTCCAAAAGTGTTAGAATAAAAACATTCAGCTTTGAATTTTATCAAAAAGATATTTCGCGCCCTGTACATTTTTTGGGTTGGTCTGGTTTTCTCATTTTTTATGGTCCTTTTCCTGCCGGGATTGGTAATCCCTTTCTTCTTTGGAACACGGGCCGGGATTGTAGGTTATTTCTTCTTGTACATCTGGAGCTGGATCTTCAGCAAGCTTACATTCATTCGCTATCGCTTTTACGGTCGCGAGAAGATGTTGACTGGGAAGTCGTACATCTATGTAAGCAACCACACTTCATTTCTCGATCTTCCCGGAATACGGATGATTATCCCCGGACAATTCAGACCGCTCGCAAAGAAAGAGCTTCTCAAGATTCCCGTGTTCGGATGGATTGCCAAAGCTGCTACCATTATTGTTGATCGTTCAAGCCCCGAAAGTCGCAAGAAAAGCATTGACAGATTAAAGGCCTATTTGAAGGAAGGGCTTTCCATATTGATCTTTGTCGAAGGAACACAAAACCGCTCGAAAGAAATTCTTCAGCCTTTTCATGATGGAGCCTTTCGCATTGCAGTAGACACGCAACAGGCATTGATGCCGATGGTCGTAATAGGTGCAGGGCGGCTGATGCCACCGGGAACGATTGATCTTCGACCGGGACTGGTGAGGATTTACGTAGGCGACGAAATACAAACCGCCGGACTGACGATTGCCGACATCCCTGCGCTGAAACAAAGAACGTTTGATGCAATGCAATCAATGATTGTTGATAACAGGGAGAAAATGAAATAAGGTTTTACAAAGGCACGTATACTACTTTTTTTGTCTGAAAGAATTCTTCCGTGAAGAAATTCGAAAGTTCATACAAGCTGTGTGCCTTCTTCAATTCAGCAAGTTCTTCATCCAGATCGCCGCCCTTCAGATATAAAATTCCATTATCGAGCTTATGCGTGGATTGCTTTTTCGTCTTCTGATGAATCCATCCGTAGAATTCCTTGAGTCGTGTAACCGCGCGGCTTACAATAAAATCATATTGACCTTTTACCTGTTCGGCGCGCATCTGCTCGACCACTACATTCTTAAGTCCGACACCGGCCGCAACATTTTTCACAACCGTAATTTTTTTGCCGATACTATCGACAAGATGAAATTTTGTCTCGGGAAACATGATTGAAAGTGGAATTCCCGGGAAGCCACCACCTGTGCCAACATCAAGAACCGTTGCGCCGGGATTAAACTTCATCACCTTTGCTATTCCAAGTGAATGCAGCACATGATTCATGTAAAGATTGTCAATATCCTTTCGTGAGACGACATTGATCTTTTCATTCCATTCGCTATATAAATGAAAAAGCTGCAAGAACTGCTCGCGTTGATGTTGCGTAAGTTCAGGGAAGTACGAGAAAATTATTTCTGCTGATTGCATTTATAAGGTAAGGTGTGGGCTGACGGTCATCGAAAATCAGATAAGGTCGCGCTTGTTCTTCACCATTTCAAACATCAGCTCACGCGCACGGTGAAGTTGCGCTTTGACTGTTCCGAGCGGCGCGTCAATTTCTGCTGCAATCTCCTCATACGAAAGCTCATGAAAATATCTCAACCTTACCAGCTTTTGATACTTAGAGGGAAGCTTATCAACGAACAATTGCATCAGCTCAGCTTTTTGTGCTTTGATCGTTTCTTCCTGCGGATCGAGGTTTTCATCTTCCACGTCGATGGAGACGGATTGGCCGTCGCCATCGGTGAATGTATTTTCAATACTGAGTGTGTTTAATTTTTTCTTTCTGATGAAGTCGATTGTATTGTTGGTCGCGATTCTGAAAAGCCATGTACTGAAAGTGAAATCCTTCTTGAACTTGTGGAGACTTTTAAATGCTTTAGCAAATGATTCGATAGTAAGGTCTTCTGCATCGTCAATATTGCGAACCATTTTCAGAATGGTATGGTAGACCGGTCGCTTGTAGCGTTGCAGCAACCTTGCATAAGCGTTGTCATCCCCATCAACGGCCATGTCGATGAGGCGGAAATCTTCCATCGCCTTATCTGAAAAATCTCGTTTTAAGTCTTCCATCGAACCTTTTTTGTAAAAAACGCTACCAGTCCAGTTGAAATATAATAAATCGGATATACAATATCTAAAACCGGTATTAACGCAAAATTAAATCTCAAACCCGCTTTCCTGATCAATGAATTCACGGCAACGCCAAGCAAAATCCAGCGGCACAAGAGCACGCCGGCAATCGCTCCTGCAATAACATAATTGTTCCAGGAAAGTGATAAAACTGTGAATCCCACAAACAACGTTAGCACCCACGAAATCTTAAACAGCCCAACGATTACTTTGTGACCACTCTTGTAATATTTTCCAACGGACAAATGCCTGACCTTCTGGTAAAAGAAATCAGTCCATGTTTTTTCCGGGACTGACGTTGTGATTGCATCGGCAGCAATATGGACACGCGTATTTCTTCCAGTTGCATGCTGGTTCACAAAAAGATCGTCATCGCCGCCGATTACGTGCAAAAAATTATTGAATCCTTTTTTCGCGAGAAACAACGACTTCCGGTACGCGAGATTCCGCCCGACGCCCATATAGGGATTTTTCATCAATGCCAGCGATAGAAATTGAAGGGCGGTAATAACGGTTTCAAAACGAATGAAGTGATTTAAAAAACCGGGGGATGTTTGGTATGGCGCAAACCCAAGAACAAATTGCGCGTCATCTGTAAAGCTGTCCGCCATGGAACGAACCCATAAGTTCGAAACTGGTCTGCAATCCGCATCCGTCAGTACAATCCAGTCGTTAGCGGCTGCACGAATACCGAGTGTGATCGCATATTTTTTACCGTTAACATGCGAAGGTGTATCCTTTACGTTCACCATTTTGAGGCGGTCGTCTTGCTGGCTTAGTTCACGCAAATAATCGTAGGTATTATCGTTTGACCTGTCGTTTACCACAATCACTTCGAAATCGGGGTAATCCTGATTCAGCAAATCCGGAATAAGCTTCTTAAGGTTTTCCTCCTCATCATGCGCGCAAACCAAAATCGAAACCGGCGGCAACGCATGGCTATTAGCCGGTCGCTTCTTAGAGATCGTAATTGAGAAAATCAACAGATAAAAGAGCTGGACAAATGCAAAGAGTCCAAAGAGGCTAATCAGGGGCAGCAACAAGGTATCAACGTTTGAGCTCGCAAAGATAAATTATAGTGGTCATGATACTAATGGATTTTTACACGTACTGTGTGAAAACTTCATACAAGAATGTAAGAAGCAGGATGAATTCCAGCATTTTACCAATGCACCTCATCCGCTGGTGGATTTGTGACTTGGGAAAGGTATTTTTGCGCTCTTTATATGACGTTTACGTTAAAATCGAAAGACGCTTTTTCATCCGCCCGTGCCGGAACACTTGAAACCGCACACGGAATGATCGAAACACCCATATTCATGCCGGTGGGTACAGCCGGATCCGTGAAGGCCGTGCACCAACGCGAACTTGAACAGGACGTTGAGGCACAAATTATACTCGGAAATACGTATCATCTTTATCTAAAGCCAGGCATTGACTTGCTCGAGAAAGCTGGCGGCCTTCACAAGTTTAATGGCTGGGCGCGTCCAATTTTAACGGATAGCGGCGGTTACCAGGTTTATTCACTCTCCGAGAACAGAAAGATCAACGCCGAAAGGGTAACGTTCAAATCTCACATTGATGGATCGAAACATCACTTCTCGCCGGAATCGGTGATGGACATTCAACGGAGTATCGGCGCCGACATCATCATGGCATTCGACGAATGCACGCCGTATCCATGCGAATACAATTACGCAAAAACGTCGATGGAGCTAACCCATAAGTGGCTAAAGCGATGTGTAACACGCATGGAAGAAACTGATCCTAAGTATGGTTACGAGCAAGCGTTGTTCCCGATAGTTCAGGGCAGTGTTTACAAAGATCTTCGCCAGCAATCGGCCGAATTCATTGCCGCACAGAATCAATCCGGTAATGCAATTGGCGGTCTTTCTGTCGGCGAACCTCATGAGGATATGTATTCGATGACGGCGTTGGTATGCGGCATTTTACCTTCCGATAAGCCACGTTATCTCATGGGTGTCGGCACGCCCGAGAATATCCTCGAATGTATTGCGTTAGGTGTTGACATGTTTGACTGTGTTATGCCCACCCGAAACGCCCGGAATGGCATGCTTTTCACAACGCAAGGGATCATCAATATCCGTAATGAAAAATGGAAAGATGACCTTACGGCGATAGATGCCCAGTTGGGCGGATATGCGAGCACCTTTTATTCGAAGGCGTATTTGAGACACTTGATCATGAGTAAGGAAATTTTGGGCGCACAAATTGCTACCCTTCACAACCTTACATTTTATCTATGGTTGGTAAAAGAGGCGAGGCAACAGATAATTCATGGCACATTTGCCGCATGGAAGAACAATATGGTTAAAATTGTATCGCAGCGACTGTAAGCAACTCATGAAGCTTCTTGATAAATATATTTTAAAACAATTTCTCAGCACGTTCTTTTTCGTGGTACTCATCCTGCTTTCCGTCATCGCAGTGATCGATATGACGGATAAAATGGACAAGTTTGCGAAAGCTGGTGTCAGCGCCGGTGAGATTGCATCGTATTATGTCGACTACGTTATGTGGATCGGAAGTCTCATTACACCGATTACAATTTTCATTGCAACGGTGTATGTGTGCTCACGAATGGCGGTGAGAACTGAAGTTATTGCAATTTTGAGTAGCGGAGTAAGTTTCATGCGCTTTCTCGTTCCATTTTTCTTCGGCGCTTTTGTCGTTGCAGTTTTGAGCTTTTTTCTAAGTGGCTGGATAATCCCAAACTCCAATAAATCAAGACTTGCATTCGATGTTGAGCATCTAAAAAGTAAGTTCTATTACGACAAGCGTAATATCCATATTCAGGTGGCACCTGATGTTTACCTGTACTTGCAGAGCTATAACAACACGATTCACACCGGTTATCACTTCACAATGGAGAGGTTCGAGAATAACCGACTAGTTGAAAAAATGACAGGAACCAGGATAGAGTGGGATTCGACCACCCAGAAATGGAAAGTGCGGGACTATCGCATCCGAAAGATTGACGCTGTATTTGAGAGCACCTCAAATAGCGAGATAGAGAATGAGGATATACTGGATGTTGATTCTATCCCAACTAAAAATATTGCAATAAAACGAGACACTCTTAAAGACGCTCGCTTGCTTAAAGAAAAACCAAAAAGAGAAGACAAGCCAAGATCAAAAACAAAGACGGAACTTAAAAAACCAAAAGCTTCAGCAACTACAACTACCGTCAATACGGAACGCCCAAAACGAATTATAGCAAAAAAACAATCATCACCTGAAAAGTATCAGGCTGGGGCGGTTATCGATACAGCACTGGTGATTCATCCAAAGGAATTTGAAAGCGATTATCGTAAATATGAGGGAATGACATTACCTGAATTAAATGCTTACATTAAAACGCTGAGGGCTCGTGGCTCAGCGGGCGTAGAGGTTTACCAGGTTGAAAAATACACCCGGTATTCATCGCCGTTCACTATTTTTATTCTCGTATTTATGGGTGTGATCGTTTCGTCAAGAAAAAGTCGCGGCGGAACCGGATTGCAAATTGCGCTCGGCTTTTTACTATCCTTTATCTTCATTCTCTTTTTTATGTTATTCAGAACCTTTGCTGAGAACGGTCAATGGCCTCCACAGATATCAGTATGGATTCCGAACATTACCTTCGCGATCATCTCACTTGCCATGTATAAATACGTTCCCCGTTAATGGCTTCGACATCAGACTACCTGAAACTTCATTTCATTGTCTTTCTGTGGGGTTTTTCGGCGATACTCGGCAAACTTGTTACAATTCCATCCGTTGAAATGGTCTTCTTTCGCGCTATCCTGGCTGCGGTCGGAATGGGCGCGGTAATACTTTTTACCAAAGAAAAGTTTTCTGTATCGAATCAGGATCTTGGGAGACTTTTAATGATCGGATTCATTGTGGCCATTCACTGGCTGGCGTTCTTCGGATCAGCCCGGGTTTCGAATGTATCGGTGAGCCTTGTGGGATTTGCAACCAATTCGCTATGGGCAGCTTTTTTGGAACCAATGTTCAATCGGACGAAAATTAAGAGTTACGAGGTCATTCTTGGTATAATTGTGATTACCGGGCTTTACATCATCTTCTCCTTTGATTTTGAATACAAGCTCGGACTGGCGCTTGGCGTGCTTGCAGGTTTTACGTCCGCCTTGTTCTCGGTCTTTAATTCGAAGATGGTGAGACGAATTCCTTCGAAGACCATTACCTTTTACGAAATGATTGGCGTATTCGTCAGCATTGGTATTGCGCTGCCACTGTATCAGCAGCATATTCTGCAGGATCAGGCCCTTCAGCTAAGCCCGCCGCTCATGGATTGGGTTTATATTGCCTTGCTCGCCGGTGTGTGCTCTGTATATGCCTACACGGTTGCTGTCGAACTAATGAAGCGCGTTTCTGTCTTTATGATTCAACTCACGCTGAACCTCGAGCCACTCTATGGAATTGTTATGGCTGTAATCATTTTTGGTAACGCTGAAAAAATGACCTCGAATTTTTATTTAGGAACCTTCATTATTTTGATCGCGGTAGCGGCTTACCCTTTGATGAAAAAACGCTTTGACAAAACAGTACTGATCGATTAATTGTGTAACTCTCCTGCCCAATAGTCGCAGCCTTGAAATTTAGATTTAAGGTCCACAACATTATCAAAAATCCCGAACACACTCGACCCCGAACCGGTCATTGACGCGTACACTGCACCACTGTCGTACATCGTGTGTTTACAAATGGCGATCTCGGGGTATTTCAAAAAAATTGAAGCTTCGAAATCGTTTTCCAACAAGTCTCTCCAGTCAGCAATTGGTACGCTTTCAACAATATTGCGAATAGCTTTCGTTTCATTTGAAGGTTTTACGCCGGCGTATGCCTCGTGCGTTGAGATGTGGACACCGGGCTTTGCAACAACGACAAATTTTCCTTTCAACGTTAATGCAACGCTAGACAATTCGTCGCCTTTACCGGTTCCGATCATCGGTTGGTTCTTAAGAAAAAATGCACAGTCACTTCCAAGTATCGATGCAAATTGCTGAAGCTTAGTATCGGAAATATTTAATTCAAAAATCTCATTTAATCCGTTCAGCATGTAGGCCGCGTCTGATGACCCACCGCCCAGGCCAGCGCCGATCGGCAATATTTTATGAAGGTGTATTTGAACTGCGGGAAGGTTAAATGCTTCCTGTAAAAGCTCATATGCTTTGACGCAAAGGTTCTGATTAAGATCACCTGGAACCGGAATTCCTGAACTTGTAAATACAAATGACGACGAGGGAATGATCTCGAGGACGTCGCTCCATGGCAACGGAAAAAAACATGTTTCAATATTATGGAACCCGTCGTTGCGCTTTTCAATGATGCGCAGTCCTAAGTTGATCTTGCACGGCGGAAAAAACACCATTGAGCGAGAAACGTAAAAGTGACTGATTAAACTAAGACTGGTCAATCAGCCACTCGTGATTTATGTGTTACTTCGTTAACCTCTGAATGAGATCTTCGGTAATGCCAGTCGAAGAAAATCCACCGTCATGCATCAGATTCTGCATTGTTACCATGCGCGAAAGGTCTGAGAACATCATGACGATATAGTTCGCGCAATCCTCACCTGACGCATTACCCAGCGGCGACATCATCTGTGCATAATCATAAAACACATCAAAGCCTGAAATACCAGCGCCCGCAGTTGTTTTTGTCGGCGATTGAGAAATCGTATTAACGCGAACATTCTTCAGCTTTGCAAAACGATAACCATAACTTCTGGCTATTGATTCAAGTACAGCCTTCGCCTGCGCCATATCAGAGTAGTCAGGAAACGTTCGCTGTGCGGCAATGTACGTGAGCGCAAGGATCGAACCCCATTCGTTCATCGCATCAAGCTTCTCTGCTGTTTGCAAAACTTTATGGAAAGAGATACCGGATATATCAAGAGTTTTTAAATACCAGTCATAATTCAAGTCACCATAAGGGCGATCTTTGCGAACGTTCGGACTCATACCAATTGAATGCAGGACAAAATCCAACTTTCCTCCCAGCACTTCAACTGACTTACTGAACAGCTTTTGCAAATCTTCTTCTGAGGTTGCGTCTGCTGGAATCACTTCAGCACTGCAAGTCTTCGCAAGCTCATTTATTTTCCCCATGCGCATTGCAATGGGTGCATTGGTAAGTGTAAATGAACCGCCTTCTTCTTTTATCTTCAATGCTGTCTTCCAGGCAATTGAATTCTCATCAAGCGCTCCGAAGATGATCCCGCGTTTACCCTTAAGTATGTTGTAAGCCATGTTGATGGATTTTGGTTATTTGGGCCGCAAATTAAAAATTACGCTGCTTTAAAAAAAACGTGCTGTATTCCACCAAACTCGTCCCGCCAACATCCGGCATGGCTTTATAATAATTTTCCTTAAACTTCGGGCAATTATCATTGATAATGAAAGCTATAGAACGGAAACAGCCGATCGGGATTTTCGACAGCGGTATCGGGGGACTTACGGTTGCTCAGGCAATTAAGAAAAAACTCCCCCACGAAAACCTCATTTACTTCGGTGACACGGCGCACCTTCCTTACGGTGATAAATCGGAAGCAGCAATCCAGGCATATTCCATCAGGATCGCTGATATACTCCTACAAAAAGGTTGTAAGGTATTAGTTATCGCGTGTAACTCCGCCAGCTCCGCGGCCTATGAGTTATTGCAAGAATATCTTAACCGGAAGATTCACATCATCAACGTTATTGATCCGATGGTCAACGTCGTCACATTAAAGTTCGCGGGCAGGCAAATAGGGCTAATCGGCACAAAGCGAACGGTTCAATCAGGTGTTTATGCGCGAAAGATCCGGGAAACGGAAAAAGGAATCACACTAAAATCGCTTGCCACACCGCTACTCGCGCCCATGATCGAAGAGGGCTTCTTTAACAATCAGATCAGCCACGAAATTATCGCCCAATACTTATCCGACCCAGAGCTAACAAATATCGATGCCTTGATACTCGCCTGTACGCATTATCCGCTGATCAAGAAAGAGATCGATTCATTCTATAATAGCAAAATGCCAATCCTGGATTCGTCGGAGATAGTCGCGGATGCGCTGTACGATTATCTTGAAAAAGGGAACTTATTGAATGACGAAAAACAACCAACACATCATTTTCTTGTCTCTGACTACACCGAATCCTTCGAGTCTTCGGCGAGATTATTCTTCCATGAATCCGTTGAACTTGAAAAGCATTCGCTTTGGACCTGACCCTGAGGCAAAGATTTTTTCCGATCTTTAGGCGTCCGATATAATTTTGATAAGCACACTATTTGTCATCTTCCCTTTACTTCTGGCTTATACGGTGTTTGCCGTATACGCTGAAAGAAAAATCGCAGCGTTTATCCAGGACCGGCTCGGACCCATGGAAGTTGGCTACTATGGTATCGCGCAAACCATAGCCGACCTGATAAAATTACTTCAGAAAGAAGATATCGTTCCCGATAAGGCCGACAAATTCCTTTTCCGGATTGCACCGATTGTTATATTTCTATCCGTTTTTTCCGGCTTTGCAGTCGTGCCTCTCGCAGCGGGCTGGCATGGATCGGCGATACACTCCGGTGTATTCTTCCTACTCGCAATCATTTCAATTGACATCATCGGCATCGTCATGGCCGGATGGAGTTCCAACAATAAATACAGTGCGCTCGGCACCATGCGGTCTGCTGCGCAACTGATCTCTTACGAAATCCCGATGGGGTTAAGCATCCTATGTATTTGTATTATCAGCCAATCTTTAGATCTACAGGAAATATCACTACAACAAGGCATTCATGCAGATGAAAAAAAATATCTTTTTGATCTTACCGCGTTAGGCATTAACACGACTGCGATAGGCGGATTCTTAAGCTGGAACATCGTACGTTTACCATTCCTGATTATTGTATGGCTGATCTTTCTTATCGCCTCGCTTGCCGAATGTAACCGCGCCCCCTTCGACTTGCCGGAAGCAGAATCAGAACTCGTAGCCGGATTTCAGACGGAGTATTCGGGATTCCGATGGGCCTTAATAATGCTTTCAGAATATGCAATGATGCTATTAGTCAGTATATTGGGAACTATATTATTTTTTGGAAGCTGGAATACTCCACTTCCGAATATCGGTGAGCTGAAACTTGCACATTGGACAACCGGAGAGATAGGTACGGTCAGCGCATTTGTTTGGGGTATTTTTTGGTTGTTTAGTAAGTCGTTATTTTTCGTGATGGTTCAAATGTGGGTACGGTGGACGTATCCCCGATTAAGGGTTGACCAATTGATGAGCCTTAGCTGGAAATATTTAACGCCGTTTGCCCTGTTTTTTGTGATTATATGTGCATTTTGGAAAATAATTTTCGTTTAGATATTGTGTTGAAACCCCTGATCTACATACTCTTTTGTTTATCTGTTTTTCCGCAGGTAACCTTTTCGCAGACACCTCGCATCGACAGTCTGGATGCACAGTTAAAAAAACCGTTATCTGATTCACTGAGAGCGCAAACGCTTATTCTGCTTTCGCGATACACCCATTACATGGATTACAATAAGAGCAAGCGGTGCCTGGATGAGGCACTCGCAATTCTTAGTCATACAAATTACAAATCAGTTCGGGCAATGGCCTACGAAGAGTTGGGCGCACTCTATACCCTTGCCGGGAACTATACATCAGCACTGAAAAATGACAACCTGGCGCTGCAACTAAACCTGGAGATAAAAGATTCTATCGGTATCGCATCTAACTATAACAGCCTGGGCAATGACTACCATGACCTGGGGGAATACGACAAAGCGTATTATTACCTGACTCAATCCTACCGGATCGCAAATGAGTTGCAAGAGCCGCTTACAATGACCATCTCGTTGCACAACATCGGAAGGGTTTTTAAAGAGCTTAGGCAGTTTGATCGGGCGATGTCTTACCTGAAACAATCACAAATCCTGAGCGATAGCATCGATGATGAGGAGGGTTTGCCTTACTCATTAGATGAAATTGGCGACGTTCAACTCAGAAAAGGTGAGTATGATTCAGCACTGGCGACGTTAACGAAGGCGCTTGAGATTGCGCGCGAATTGCGCGTTCGTGAACTCGAACCAAGAACGCTGGCAAGAATTGCTACCATCTATCACAAGAAAAAGAACTATCCGCTAGCCTTCGCATATTACGACACTGCTTACCAGCTTCATCAGCGAACAAACAACACATTTGGCATGGCAGAGATTGATCTCGGACGAGGAATGATCTATGCCGAGCAGGAAAAGACCGCCGAGGCAATCAGCTACATCGAAAAGGTTCTTGCAGTCGCGAAAAAATTGAATGCACGTAAACTCGAATCCGAATGCTACAATCAACTTACTAAGATTTGGGAGCAGCGAGGCGACTATAAACGTTCTCTAGCATTTTTCAGGCAGCACAAAATTCTTGAGGATTCATTGTTCAGTCACGACATGCAGGAAAAGCTCCTGCAGGATCAGTTGCAGTTTGAAACCGAAGCGAAAGATTCACAGATCGCTGCATTACGCACTCTACAGGAAGCACAAGATGATCAACTCAAGAAACAGGAGTTCATACGCAATATTCTCGTCGTTGTAATGGCCCTTAGTGTGATACTGCTCGCAACAGTTTATCGAAGTGGTCAGCGTAGGCGGCAAATCAACACATTGCTGCTGCACCACCAGGAAGAAATGGAAAAGCGCAGTGAGGAACTCGAGCGACTAAACCAGGTGAAGGACAAATTCTTTTCAATCATCTCACACGATCTACGTTCGCCGATCAACGCATTATCGGGGCTCCTAGATCTGCTCGACAAAGGTGCGGTAAAACCAGAAGAACTTCCGGTACACATAGGAGAGTTGAAAGTCAGGTTTAATCATACGCGAACGCTACTGAACAACCTGCTCGACTGGACGCTCCTTCAAATGGATAAGCTAAATCTTCAGCCATCAAAGATTGATCTTTACCGGATCGTCGAAGAAAACATTCAGCTGCTGGGCTCGGTACAGACGAAACAGATCACATTAGTAAATAAAATTAAGCCTGAGTCTTTTGCTTTTGCCGATTCCAATACAATCAATCTCGTTATCAGAAATCTCGTCACAAATGCAATCAAGTTTACAAAAGACAAGGGAGAAGTGTTTATTACGGCAGATGCACGTGAGAGCCAATGGCTAATTTCCGTAATGGACAATGGCATAGGTATGAATAACGATGTGCTAAAAATTCTTTTCGATAAGACCGCTCCCTACACCACCCGTGGCACCGCGAATGAAAAAGGAACTGGCCTCGGCTTGATTCTCTGTAAGGAATTTGTCGAAAAGAATGGCGGCAAGATCTGGGTCGAAAGCGTAGAACGAAAGGGTAGTACTTTCTATTTTACACTCCCAAAGGCCGGTTAGTCGCCATTTGATCCTAGCTTTTCTATGTTAATTTTGTAGCCTATGAGTGGTCGATCAGGCTATTGGTTTAATCTTATACGCGCTATCAGTTCAGTTCGCGCCGGATTAAAAATTACCTTTCGACATTTACTCAGCGCCCGCTTCTCCACGAAGCCAAAATCAATTGCCGATAACGTCTATTTTGCCCTGACAGCCGGCATCTCAACAATTCAATATCCACATGAATCTTTACCTGTGCCGGATAATGGAAGATACCGTTTGCACAATGAAATAGACGACTGCATTGTATGTGATAAATGTGCTAAAATTTGTCCGGTGGATTGTATCGACATTGAGCCAATAAAGGCAGTTGAGGAAATCGGAAAAACCTCTGACGGTACGCCAAAAAGAATTTATGCGGCGCGTTTCGATATCGATATGGCAAAATGCTGCTTCTGCGGATTGTGTACAACCGTATGTCCTACCGAATGTCTTACTATGACGAAAGTTTATGACTTTAGCGTATCTGACATTCGTGAGCACAATTTTGTTTTTGCGGAAATGAGTGAGGAGTTAATCGCCGAAAAGAAGAAAGCGTTCGAAGAATTTCAGCATGTAAAATCGTTGAAGTCACAAGGTACACCAAGCGCATTGCCACCCACAGCGGGTGAATCGCCTTCGCAGCCACCTTTGGGGGCATCCGCGAAACCGGTATTCAAGCCTAGAATAAAACCACCAGGAACAACGCCATCGCAATGAACATGACGGAAGTATTTTCCTGGATATTTGTACTTGCTGCAACAATAAGCGCGATCGGTATTCTGCTGATCAAAAATGTATTCAAGGCTGCGATCCTATTGTTTTGTTGTTTGCTCAGCATCGCGGCGCTGTACATCATGTTGTCAGCGGAGATGCTGGGGGTAACGCAAATCTTACTTTACGCCGGGGGAGTAATCGTGCTGATCCTTTTTGGTATTATGCTAAGCACGCGCACGGGAGGAACGACATTGCACGTTGAACATGGAAATATTTTCGGCGGACTACTGCTCGGCAGTTTATTGCTGTATGCGCTCCTTTCAGCCTACGCATCGTTCCCTTTAAGACAACCAGCATTTTTTCAGGAGATCGAATCAATCTCTGCAACTGGGTTGGAAATCATGAGCAATTTCCTTCTGCCTTTCGAACTTTCCGCCGTGCTGTTATTGATTGCGTTAATTGGTGCCGTAGTGATCTCATCAACGTCAATTGAGAAACGATGAGTACGCAGTTGCTGCTATATCTTGGTGCCATTCTCTTCAGCGTCGGGTTGATGATCATCATTACACGAAAAAACGCTATTGTGATTTTGATGGGAATCGAGTTAATGCTGAATGCATCTAATCTGAACCTCGTGGTTTTTAACCGAATATATCCTGACAACATCGATGGGCAAATGTTCGCTTTGTTTGTTATTGTTGTTGCAGTATGTGAATCGGCCGTAGGGCTTGCTATTATTCTCCAGGTTTACCGTTCTTACCAAACCACAGCCGTGGATGAAATACACGAATTGAAAGGATAATGATTGAAACAGCAGGCAGTCATCTGATGGCAATCGAACTGACAATGGCGGTACTTTTATTGCCATTGATTTCTTTTGTTATATGTCTTCTGATTTCTGAGGCTTATGCCTGGATTGCTTCGCTGTTCGGATCGTTCATGATGCTCGTAACATTCGTCGTCGTTCTTGTCCTTATAACACAACAGTGGCAGCAACCAGTGGTTGCAGTTGACCTGAAATGGTTTACACTCGGCGCGGACGACATCACCGTCAACCTGATAATTTCCAACACAGTGTTAACGATGCTGGTGGTTGTAATTTCTATTTCTCTTCTCATCCACTTGTTTTCAATCGGATACATAGCCGGCGACCCGAACATGCGCAGGTATTTTGCCATGCTCGGCTTCTTCACGTTCTCGATGATCGGCATTGTTATCTCGGACAGTCTTCTTGTTATGTTTATTTTTTGGGAGCTGGTTGGCTTCTCTTCATATATGCTGATTGGCCACTACAATGAAAAGCATGAAGCTGCTATCGCGGCAAAAAAAGCATTCGTTATCAACCGCCTTGCCGATCTTGGATATATCATCGGCATGATTCTCATCTTTGCGGAGACAGGATCGTTCACGATTAGCGAGATTACTCAACTTGAGGATGTGCACGTTCGTACTGTTGCGGGAATCTGTTTGTTCATTGGCGTCATTGGAAAGTCCGCGCAACTTCCATTCTTTACATGGCTAGCGGATGCGATGCATGGTCCTGCTCCAGTTTCGGCGCTCATTCATGCCGCAACGATGGTTGCTGCGGGCGTTTACATGCTTGTTCGAATATTCCCATTCTTCGATCAAACCACATTAACGTTGATAGCGGTGATCGGATCGGCAACAGCATTGATGGGCGCTGCATTCGCCACTGCACAATATGACATCAAGCGAATCCTCGCGTATTCCACTATGTCGCAATTGGGCCTTATGATTTTTGCGATTGGCCTCGCAGCACCAGAAGCTGCCTTTTTGCACTTGATTACACATGGAGCATTCAAAGCATGTTTATTTCTCGGAGCCGGAGCCATCATCCATGCAAATGATCATGCTCAACACCAATTGCAAACTGAAATCAATTCGCAGGACATCCGAAACATGGGCGGCTTACGAAGCAAAATGCCGGTCACGTTCATCACATTTGCCATTGCTATCGCTGCTTTATGCGGACTCCCATTCTTTTCTGGGTTTTTGTCAAAGGAGGCAATTCTGATCGCCGCAGGCCGTCACGCTGACATTCCAATGTCTGCCACCCTTGTGATATTATTAGCCAGCTTTTTGACTGCTCTTTATAGCTTCAGACTAATATGGTATGTGTTTCTGCGAAAAACCGAAAGCGTTCTGCTATCAAATATTACGGAAGCTCCCGTGATCATGCGGCTCCCATTGATTCTACTTGCTGGAGCATCGATGTGGTTTGTCGTTTCCCTGAATCCGTTGCAGGCGGATGGGTGGTTTATCAAAGAAGAATCGGAGGAAATTGGACTTGCAATATTTTCAATGCTGGCTGTGCTGTTTGGGTTTTTAGTATCATGGATGCTTTACGCCAGGCTCAATCGTGGGATTGTAAAAACCCTTCAACACGGTTTCTATATTGACCAAGCCTATCTGTCCTTTGTGAACGCAGTGATTCCTTTTATATCGCGAGTGTCGCGAAACATTGATACTCGATTATTAGATAAAAGCATTCATGCAGTTACGTATGCGCACGTCACCGCTGGCCATGTAATCACCTGGACAGACCGGTATATTCTCGATGGCTTCGTGCATTTCACCGCCGGAGCTATTTCCGGTGTTGGAAGGATTTTCCGTTCGTTCCAGGGCGGGAAAATCCAGCTTTATATTTTTTGGTCAATGCTGGCAATCATTATTTTTCTAATTTGGTCTTCGAATTAGACCGCCACCTGACCTTTCGACGCAGACATGCACCAATACTTGATTTCGTTCCTGATTTTTACTCCGCTTTGTGCTGTCGTCCTTATCCTCGTGACACCGGTTACATTCTCAAAAGCATACCGTTCGGTAACGCTGCTCACCAACCTCGTACAATGCCTGATCGTTGGCGTTATCAGCGCCAATTTTTCGAATACCAGCGAGCTGCAGTTTATTGAGCATGTTTCCTGGATCAGACTTGACCTTGGGTCGTGGGGAATATTAAGTGCGGATTACTTTGTCGCGCTTGATGGTTTGAATCTGCCGCTCGTAAGTTTATCCGTTGCCGTTCTTACGATTGCAACGCTTGCTTCATGGAAAACCGAAAAATACCGACAGGGATATTTCAGCCTGCTCTTAATTATGAATGCTGCAATCATTGGCACATTCGTAGCATTCGACTTGTTGCTCTTCTACCTGTTTTTCGAGTTCATGCTGTTGCCGATGTTCTTCCTGATCGGCATTTGGGGAGGGCCGCGACGTGAGTATGCTTCTATTAAATTTTTTCTCTACACCTTACTCGGATCAATTCTCATTCTGATCGTTTTCATCGGATTATATCTGTCGTATAGCAGCGGAGAAGGCGAACAATTGATTCGCAACTTCAATCTTCAAAATTTCATCGATCAAAAAAATATTATTGAAGGATCATTATTACAAAAAGATCAGCCTCTTATTGGGTCGCTGACGATTACAGAAATAGCTTTCCTTTTTTTAGTCATCGGCTTTACCATCAAACTACCGGTGGTTCCCTTTCACACCTGGTTGCCCGATGCGCACGTCGAAGCCTCCACGCCGGTTTCCGTTATCCTGGCAGCAATTCTTTTGAAAGTTGGTGGTTATGGACTATTGCGTATAGCCTGCCCGATATTTCCGGAGGCGTTCATCGAATTCAGCTGGCTCCTTGCCCTTTTTGGCGTCATCTCGATTATTTACGGTGCCTTCAACGCATTAGGTAGTAAAGATCTGAAAAAGCTGATCGCGTACTCATCTGTTTCCCACATGGGTTTTGTAACGCTCGGCATCGCGTCCGCAACAGCGGAAGGTGTAGCTGGCGCGGTGTATCAGATGTTCAGTCACGGCATTCTTTCTGCGATGTTATTTATTGCGGCAGGTGTAATCTACGACCGTAGCGGCGACCGCTTGATTAGCAATTATTCCGGGCTCTATTCTGCCATGCCCAAATTTTTTGTCTTCGTACTGATTGCATTTTTTGCCTCGCTTGGGCTTCCCGGATTTTCAGGATTCATTGCGGAAATATTTGTCCTGATCGGTGCGTTTAAATCTCCAGGAGAGAACGGATTGTTGCATCTCGCCTTCGGCGTTGTTGCAACTTTTGGGCTTGTACTTTCCGCAGGCTATTTCCTTTGGACTATCCAGCGCATGTTCTTCGGTAAGTTGAATTATCATGGCGACGTTCGGTTGCTAAAAGACATCCGTCAAATAGAAGTACTACAACTGACGCCGCTCGCAATTAGCGCACTTATATTCGGGGTTTTACCGCAATTACTACTGAATTGGATCAATCCTTTCGCCATGCATTTTGTCGACCTGATTTTCAGGAAATAGCTTTTACCTCGTGGAGATAAAGGAATCACTATATGATATTCAGGAAAGTCTCCGGGCGATAAAACCAGAGTTGATGATCATCATTGGCTTGATCGCAAGCATAACCCTTTCCTTTTTCAGAAAAGTAAAGCCCGAAATCCCGTTGTTATTCGGTGCGGCAGTTTCCCTTCTCTGCGTCTATTTGATAATAGACGATTGGGATCATGGAACCGCACTGTTTGGCGGAATGCTTGAAAATAGTTCGTTCGCCGGATACTTCAAGGTATTTGTGTCGATGTCGGCATTGGTTACTTTTCTACTCACACTAGCTGCCAAACAACAACTCAACAAGACAAGTGAATATGTAACCCTTGTCCTTGCTATTGTACTTGGCGGAAACCTGCTTGTAATGAGCAATCACATGCTATTGATTTTTCTCAGCATAGAGTTGATTTCAATTCCGTCGTACATTCTCGCAGGATTTACTTTTTCAAAACCTTCAAGTGAAGGAAGTCTAAAATATTTTCTCTATGGTGCTGTTGCGAGTGCAACCATGCTTTATGGATTTACCCTGATATATGGCTTCACCGGAAGCCTGTTGTTCAGCAGCACAATGGTTTTTCCGGTTATTGAAAATCCCCTTGTGGCCCTTGTCGGCTGCTTCATGATCTTCTCAGGTTTGTTTTTCAAGCTTGCCGCTGCGCCAATGCATTTCTGGGCGCCGGATGTTTATGAATCCGCGCCGACGCCTGTAGTCGCTTTGCTGTCGACCGCTCCCAAACTTGCGGTCATTCCCGTTGTGCTGAAAATAACAACGGCCTTCGAAAATTCGCCCGGCATTATAAGCTCGCATGATCTTGTAGCCATTGTCAGCATCTTATCTATAACCGTTGGAAACTTTGGCGCGCTTACTCAACAGAATCCAAAAAGAATGATGGCGTATTCATCAATCGCCCAGTCAGGTTTCATGTTAATCGGGATTGTGTCGGCAGGGACGGCCGGGCCCAGCTTCTTGTTGTTTTACGCAGCGATCTACACGATCAGTAATTTTCTTGTTTTTGCTTACCTGGTGTACTTTGAACACAATGGTATCAGTACAGTCACGGGATTTAGTGGTTCAGGCTTCCGTCACTTTTTTGCGAGCCTTCTCCTTTTAATCGGACTAATCTCCCTGACAGGACTACCACCCACTGCAGGTTTCACAGCGAAACTTTTCATTTTTTCCGCACTTTGGGAAACCGTTCAGCAATCAGGCAATAACCTTCTGATGATACTGTTTGTGGCCGGGCTAATGAACACCGTTGTTTCACTTTTTTATTATTTGAAGATTCCCTACTACAGCTTCCTAAAACACGGCCAAACCATTGAAAAACAAAATTTTATTACACTTCTAAATCTTTTAGGTCTGCTTCTGGTTTTAGTAATACTCGGATGCTTCTTCATACCGGGTATTTTGATGGGATGGATTAATAAAGTTACCTTTGTATTCTGATATTCCGGTATGCAGAATACTATACACCCGGTGTGGTAAATTGTTAAAAAAACACAATGAGTGACCAGATTCTTCACGAATGCGGCGTAGCCCTGATCCGCTTACGAAAGCCTCTTTCTTACTACATCGAGAAATATGGCACAACCTACGCCATGAACAAGATGTATATTTTGATGGAAAAACAACACAATCGAGGCCAGGACGGAGCTGGGGTTGCAAACATCAAAATCGACGTTGAACCCGGTCACAGATACATTAGTAGATACCGTTCCATCAAATCCCAACCAGTCGCCGACCTCTTCAAAAAAATCAGCAAAAAGTATAAGAAAGCCCAGAAGTACGGAAAGGACAAATTTCGAAATGAAAATTGGCTAAAGGAGAACGTCGCATTTACCGGTGAGCTTTGGCTCGGACACTTGCGCTACGGCACACACGGAATGAACAGCATTGAGAATGTGCACCCATTCCTGCGTCAAAACAACTGGCGAAGCCGCAACCTGGTCATGGCTGGGAATTTTAACATGACAAATGTTGATGAGTTATTCGATATCCTCGTAAATCTTGGCCAACATCCAAAAGAGAAAGTCGACACAGTAACCGTCATGGAGAAAATTGGTCATTTTCTCGACGAAGAAGTTCAGACTCTTTTTGAAAAATATAAAAACAAATACTCCAACAGGGAGATCTCTGAAATAATTGAAAATGAATTAGACCTGCATCGCGTTTTACGACGTGCATGTAAGGACTTTGATGGCGGTTACACAATGGCTGGCCTTACGGGCTCCGGATCAGCGTTCGTTGTTCGAGATCCGAACGGCATTCGTCCGGCCTATTATTACGCCGATGATGAAGTGATTGTCGTCGCGTCCGAGAAACCGGCGATCAAAACAGCATTTAATGTCGACTACAGCCAGATCAGTGAAATTACGCCTGGCAACGCGCTGGTGATCACCAAAAGCGGTGAATTCTCACAGGAACCAATCATGAAATCCGGCGAGAAAAAATCGTGCAGCTTTGAGCGTATTTACTTCTCGCGTGGGAACGATCCGGATATTTACCGCGAAAGAAAAGAACTAGGTCGGTTGTTGGTTCCACAGGTTCTTCGTTCTATAAATTTTGATCTCAAGAACACCGTCTTCTCTTATATTCCAAACACTGCCGAAACTGCATTTTATGGTTTAATGGCGGGCGTCGAAGACTACCTGATCAAAAAGCAAAAGGAAATCATAGTTGATGCGAAACCGTCGGTAGATTCAATTGAGGATATTATCTCTTTCAGGCCCAGAATTGAAAAGCTGGTACTAAAAGACGTTAAGCTTCGCACATTCATAACAGATGATGAACACCGCGACGAAATGGTTGCGAATGTTTACGATACTACATACGAGGTCATCAAGAAAGGCAAGGATACGATAGTTGTGATGGATGACTCGATCGTTCGGGGAACAACGCTTGAGAAAAGTATTTTAAAGATGCTGGATCGGCTTGGCCCGAAAAAAATTGTTGTTGTTTCGTCAGCCCCTCAAATACGTTTCCCCGACTGTTACGGTATTGACATGAGCCGCATGGGCGATTTCGTTGCTTTTCGCGCGATGATCGCGCTGTTGAAAGAACGGGGTCAGGATTATATGCTGGGTGAAGTTTACGAGCGGTGTACGAGGGCTCGCGGGCACCAAAGCCAGATAAATTATGTGAAATCGCTTTATGAACAGTTCACCGACGAAGAGGTCTCATTGAAAGTTGCTGAAATCGTTCGTCCGGTCGATATGAAGGCTGAATTGGAAGTTGTTTTTCAAACAGTTGATAACCTTCACAAAGCATGCCCTCATCACAGCGGCGACTGGTATTTCACAGGTAACTATCCCACACCTGGTGGTATGAAAGTAGTGAACAGGTCTTATGTTAACTACATGGATGGAAAGCTCGTTCGCGCCTACTGATCTTAGTCGCTCATATTGAAATATTGGAAGCCGTTCTCTGAAACGGCTTCTTTGTTTAGTACTGCCATTATCACCGGCAATTACATTCGGCTCTCAATGTTTTCTTTCTTAATTTAAGGGATGTAATTCTAACTTTTCGAACATACCAACAATATGAACTACTGGCTCGTAAAAACTGAACCCGAAACTTATTCGTGGAAAAATCTTGTTTCGGATAAGAAAACCACGTGGGATGGCGTTAGAAATTTTCAGGCTAAGAATCACCTGAAAGCGATGAAGCCGGGTGACAAAGTTTTTGTTTATCATACCGGTGATGAAAAAGCAATCGTGGGCATCGGTACCGTATCCAAAGAGCCATTCCCCGAGCCAAATGATACTGCGTGGACGGCCGTTGAACTTAAACCTGAAAAAGCGCTCAAATCACCCGTGACGTTGTCTGAAGTAAAAGCGGATAAGCGTTTGTCGGAGATGAAACTTGTGCGGGTTGCGCGTCTTTCCGTCCAGCCGGTGAAAAAAGAAGAGTTTGATATTATTATCGCAGTAAGCGAGAATCGATAACCATGAAGTTCCAAAAGAGACAATACTGTTTCGTTTTAATCACGTTTCTGCTACTCGTGACGCAAGATATGTGTGGGCAGATCGTACAACCAGCCCGATTTGAAAAAGAGCAAAAAGGTAATGACGAACCGTTCACCGTCATCTCGCTTGAGGAAAATGGAATTGCTCTGCTACGCGAAACGAACGACTACACCGGCAATAAACGTACATGGGAAATTGTAGTCCTGGACACGGCATTACAAGAAAAGCGAACCATCGAATTTGCGATTGAGTCGCGCTACCCGATTGCCGGATATGAAGTGTCAGACAAAAATCTTTATCTATTGTACAGAACTGGCGAAACCAATAAGAATGATTTCGTGCTGCTGGACTTCGACATCCAAGACAGTACGACCTGGCGCCGCCACGAAATAAAGCCAGAACTTGATTTTAAGGTCACGCACTTTACCAGCGTGTCATCGTCGATTGTTCTTGGTGGCTATGTAAGCAACGACCCAACGGTATTGTTATACGACATGACGACAAAAAGCATCAAAGTTGTCCCGGGTTTCTTTCAAAAGAACAATGAGCTCGTCGACCTTCGCGTAAATCAGAATGAAACGTTTAACGTTGTTTTGATTGACCGAAGTGTGAGGTCGGAGCGAAAGTTGATCTTTCGCACGTATGATCGTATGGGCAGCTTACTACTCGACGATGTTGTGGCTATTGGCGACGATCATTCACTTCACACAGGAATCACGAGCGTATTGAAACGCGAAGACCTGATGATTATGGGCACATGGGGAGAAAAGCAAAGCAAGCAGGCGTTGGGATTTTTCGCGCTTCCTGTAGATCCGTTTTCAGAGCAAAAGATCAAGTACTATCACTTCGGCGAATTAGAGAATTTTCTGAATTACCTGAACCCGAAACGCGAAGAAAGAATTAAAACGAATACGCAGGAAGACTTACGCGAAGGACGACGCCCATCGTTTGGTGCGTATGTTGTTCCTTATGTCATCGGCGAAAATCAGGATGGATTCCTAATGCTTGCCGAAGTTTATCAACCACTGACCAATTCACCAAATCCCGGTCCATACGGCTATCCGTACTACTCAAATCCTTATAGCTACTACAATTCATTTTTTCCCGGATATTACCCAGGAATGCGTATGTATCGACCGTATCAGTATGGTAACAATGTGAAAAATGTCAACAATATCAAAACATATCAAACCGCACTAATTGCATTCGATTCCCAGGGGAATATTAAGTGGGATGAAAGCATAAAGCTAGATGACGTCGAACAATCGGGCCTCAACCAGGTCGGCGATTTTTATGTCAATAACCAGTCGGTTGTCTTTCTGTATAAAGACGAATCCGATCTTAAGATCAGATTGATTGACAGGACAGCCGGCACTTCGACTGACGTGACAGAGCAAATCAAAACGCTGGATCCTTACGATGAAATAAAAAACGACAAAGATTCCGAAGGCGGCGTTAGATTTTGGACAAACAACAGTTTTTACGTCTGGGGATTTCAAACCCTTCGAAATAACACACGAAAAAATAATAAAACCCGTGAGGTGTTTTACATCAATAAAATTGTGGTTCATTAAAGCACTTGGCTTCGTCATTTGTATTTACCTCGTCTTTGATACGCACGCGCAGGTTCAGCAGGTCGCGCGTTTCGAGGTCGACATCACAAACAGCGAGGACGCGGCCTTCGATGTCATCCCCGCCTATGAGCATGGTGTTTTTCTACATCGTCGTCTTTCCGGACCTAAAATTGAACAGCTCGAATTCATCCGCCTTGATTCGGCGCTTGTTAAATCATGGCATGGATTTCTGACAATCGATAACGGTTCCCTGCTTGTTGGTCAAACTTATCACCAAGAACGCCTGTGTCTATTACTGCGAAGCAGTGACTACAGAAAGAATGATTTATCCCTATTCATTATCAACGACAAAGACGGCAGTTATTCGAAGCACATCATTAAAGGCTACATACCATTTATGCCAACTGAATTCAGGCTTACGGAAAAGGCTGTTATTATCGGTGGCTATTTCAATCGTGTACCAGTCGTCTTATACTTTTCGTTCCTCACCGAAAAATCGCGTGTACTACCGGGTATCTTCAATGAAATCGGAGAACTAAATCAGATCCAGGTGAACGACGATGGAACATTTAATGTGCTTATCAGCGCGCTCAACTATCGCAAACAACGATGCATCTGGATCCGCAACTATGATAGCGAAGGCAATTTACTCGCGAATTCGCCGGTTACAGCAGACGATGGGAACCATTTGATTTTCGGGAGATCAGTGGTTGTAAACAATCAGGCACAACTTGTGGCAGGAGTCTACGGCACAAGGTCACAGGAATATTCACGCGGCATTTTTATCGCAAGTCTTAACCCCGCGGGTGTGCAGCAAATGAAGTATTATCCATTCACTGACCTTGAAAATTTTTTCAAGTACCTGAAACCAAAACGTCAGGATCGGATACGAACGCGTATCGAAAAGAGGAAAATGCGCGGTAAAAAAATCAGAATGAGCTACCGGTTCCTGGTACATGAGATCGTTCCATACGGTGATCAGTTTGTATTATTGGGCGAAGCATTTTATCCGAAGTATACAACCGTCAACCGCTCACAAAACGGATTCTTTTTGCCCTATCGTTTTTCGGGCTCAATGCTTCAGAACGATCGGGTTTTTGATGGTTATCACTACACACATGCCGTCGTCATGGGTTTCAATGGCGACGGTACACTTGCGTGGGATAACAGCTTCGAGATAAATGACGTGCGCTCTTTCAAACTGGAGCAATTTGTGAAACTCCAGTTGGAAGATGACCAGATCGATCTTATTTATCTTTTCGACAATAAAATCAGAACAAAAAGGATAGCCAATAACAGGGTGGTTGAAGGCAAAACTGAAGTTCCGATTCAGGGAAATTTGCCTGGAGAAGTTGCGCGGTCGGCACGGTCGAACACTGGTAAACTTGAATACGCATACGGCAATTACTACTACGGATTCGGCTCGCAGGATATCGAAAATGCGAGCAAAGAATTCAGGCGCAGAGTATTCTATGTCAGCAAAATCAAACAAATCACGGATTAACAATGATTTCGAATTAATCGCCCGGTTTTTCGGATTCTTTCTATATTTGCAGTCGGCATATGCAGAAGAAATTAATCCTTGATTCTGACTTACTCAACATCACCGTTAGTCGTCTTTGCCAGCAATTAATTGAAAATCACAACACTTTTTCCGATACAGTCATCATCGGAATGCAGCCGAGAGGTATTTACCTGGCTGACCTGATTCATAGCAATCTTGAAAAGAATATTAAGAAATCGATCCCACTCGGCTACCTGGACGCTACTTTCCATCGTGATGATTTTCGGAGACGCGATACACCAGTCAAAGCAAGTGAAAACAGGATTCCATTCATTATCGAAGGAAAAAAGGTAGTGCTCGTTGACGATGTGTTATTTACGGGACGAACCATCCGTGCGGCGCTGGATGCACTCATTACATTCGGACGGCCCGAAAAAGTCGAGCTACTTGTATTAATCGACCGGAAGTACAATCGGGAGCTACCAATTGAAGCAGACTATGTCGGCCGGGTGGTCAATACACTCAGCTCTCAACGCGTCTTAGTAGAACTCGAAGCACAGGGCCATTCGCAAAATAAGATCTGGCTAATCAATAAGGATTAATGACAATGTCTAAACTCAGTCAAAAACATCTGCTCGGCATCAAAGACATTACCAAAGAAGACATAGAACTCATTTTTCAAACTGCAGACAATTTCAAAGACATTATTAACCGACCGATCAAGAAAGTACCTTCGTTGCGGGACATCACGATCGCTAATATCTTTTTTGAAAACTCGACGCGCACAAGACTTTCTTTTGAACTCGCAGAAAAGAGATTATCTGCAGATGTTGTAAACTTTTCCGCATCGAATAGCTCGGTAAAAAAGGGTGAAACGTTGCTTGACACAGTGAACAACATACTGGCGATGAAGGTCGATATGGTCGTCATGCGTCATGCGAGCCCGGGGGCTCCATACTATCTCGCCAGGCACATCAAAGCAAATATCGTGAATGCCGGCGATGGTACACATGAACATCCAACGCAGGCACTACTCGATTCATTTTCGATCCGTGAAAAACTCGGGGCTGTCGCAGGAAAAAAGATCGCAATTATTGGCGATATCCTTCACTCACGCGTAGCACTGTCAAACATATTTGCGTTGCAGAAACTTGGCGCGAAAGTGATGGTTTGCGGCCCTCCGACATTGCTACCGAAATTCATCGGTCAACTCGGTGTTCAGGTTGAACTCGATGTCATGAAAGCATTGCAATGGTGTGACGTCGCCAACGTATTGAGGATACAGCTTGAGCGCCAGCAGATAAAATACTTTCCTTCGCTACGCGAGTATTCACTTTATTATGGCATCAGCAAAGCGATGCTCGACAGTTTGAAAAAGCAAATTGTGATTATGCACCCCGGGCCAATTAACCGAGGGGTGGAACTCACCAGCGATGCCGCCGATTCGCATCATTCCATCATTCTTGATCAGGTGGAGAACGGTGTCGCTGTGCGGATGGCGGTTTTATATCTGCTTGCCGGAGCGGCCGGTTAAATTTGGCAAACAGGGAAAACCTCCAAACTTTGAATCACAAATTCACCGACTCGCAAAAGTTATTTTCTCATGCGCTCTTAACGATCTTTTAGCAAAGCTTTACCGCGGGAATTCTTAACTTTACGGGCAATTTTTCAATAACATGATTTACAACTCGATCGTAGAAACTATCGGAAATACACCGATCGTTCGCCTGAATAAACTTGTCAAGGGCATTCAGGGGACAGTACTGGCAAAAGT
>DASPJN010000142.1:0-33046 GCA_035628595.1 Chryseosolibacter sp. | reverse complement strand
ACGTCCCGTGCGCAATTCGGAGTTGACACAAGCACTGCGGAAAGCAACAGGTGTTCAAATAGGAATACCATCGCCGGAATGGTTGCTTGAAATTGGCGCAGTTTTTATCCGAACCGAAACGGAATTGGTTTTAAAAAGCCGGAAAGTATTTCCGCAAAGACTATTAGATGAAGGTTTTCTTTTCGAATTTGATGATGTGAACAATGCGCTGGAAGACTTATGCCGAAACTAAATGACGATACGCAAAAGCTGTACTTCATTGCACTAATTCCTCCTTCGCCGGTGTATGAAGAAGCCGTAAGTTTGAAGACGTTCTTTAAAGAAAACTACAACAGCAAGGCATCGCTCAATTCTCCGCCGCATATCACCTTGCACATGCCGTTTCGATGGAAGGAAAAAAAGGAGGCAGAGTTGATAACGACACTTGGCAATTTTATCAAACAGTTCGATCCACAGAAAATATGCCTGGATAACTTTGGAGCATTTGTACCCAAGGTGATTTTTATCAATGTAGCTACTTCCGAAATACTCACCGGGTTTCAGCGAGACATGCAACGATTTTGCAGACGAGAGCTGAATCTTTTTAATGCCAACTACAAAGAACAGCCATTCCATCCGCACCTTACCCTCGCCTTTCGCGATCTAAAAAAGCACGCGTTTTTAAAAGCCTGGGAGGAATTCAAAGACAAGGAATACAAAGCTGAATTTATTGCCGACCGGATTGCATTGTTGAAACACACCGGGAAAGTCTGGCAGGTATATAGGGAGTTCACGCTTGAATCATCCTACAGTACGGAAAATAAAGGCGCGCTCGACAAAACGGAAGGCTAGTAACCCTACTTTTCACAGAAGCTTCCCTTCGCAATGTAAAGCTGTTTGATCGTAAGGTTGATAAGTCCTTCCTGTACGCCAGGATCTGATTCGAAAACAGAGCGATCAACATCACCCCTCATGATCAGAATTCCCCCGTCGTTGTCACCGAATACCCCCTCTGTTACTACGTTTCCCGTGTCCACAATTTGTTTTAAATAGTCATCATGTTTTTTGATGATCTGAGGATATGTGCCGGCGGTGTATTTGCTCACGATGGCATCGAACCTGATAAAGTAATACATCACCATCTCATAGGGTTCACTTACGGGACAAACACCATTCACACGCGGTCTATAGTTATGTTGCTCGATGTTCCAACGTTTCGCCTGTACGCCGGGATCCGGACTTAACCATTCGGCGATTTCTTCGGAAGACGCTTTCTTGAAAACAAAAATGCCGCCACCGCCTTCAAAAGGTCCTGCCGCCAAAAGCTTTCCCTCCTTAGCCAACCGGTTGATGTTGGCCATGTGCCCTTCCATAATTTGCGTCGATTGCTCCTTAGTAAGTTGCTCTGCATTCGGATTCTTATTTAGAAAAATGAATGTGAACACGCTGTCTTGTGCAGACACGTTTATTGATATCGCAAGTGTGGCAATAAGGTATAACAGGCGCATAGAAATTATGTTTTCGATATTACGATTTTACAAAAATTTGGGAATGTCTTACAGCGTCATTGCGCGAACAGGAAAAATAAATGATCGAAGCTACTTTTTTCCGATCAGAACCACGCCCATTAGGACGAGAATGGTTCCGAATATCTGCGCTGCAAAGATGGGCTCAGCCAGTAAAAAGTAAGCCTGCACGATTGTTGATACCGGGCCGATGCTTCCAACAATCGCAGCATTTCCAGAACCAATTCGCTTGATTCCTTCTGTTACCAGGTACGAAGGAATGACCGTTGAAAGAATAGCCATCAGCAAACTGTAGCCATAAACGGCCCAATCAAGATTAAACAACGAAGTGTCGGCAGTAAAATAGAAATGAAACAAAACACCGATGCATGCAAATGTCATCGCATAACTATTGAATTTTGCGGCGCCAACAACCGGGATCATGGCGCCGCTGCCAACAATGTACAACGCAAATGTTATTGCACACGCGAAGATGAGGAATGCACCTTTGTAAAAGTCGGGATTGGTTTCCTGATAAATGCTTGCTTCTCCGAGCAATGCCCAAAGTAGACCAGCGTATGTAATGGCAACGGCAATCCATTGTATTTGCGTGACTTTTTTCTTAAAGAAGAATGACGAGAGCAACAGAACGAGCGTGGGATAAATAAAAAGTATCAATCGCTCAATTCCTGCTGAAACGTATTGAAGTCCAAGGAAATCCAGAAGGCTACTCAGGTAATATCCGAGCGCTCCAAGGATTGCAATCTGAAACCATTGCTTGCCTGTGAATCTGATGTTATCGCTTTTGCTCGAGGCAATAGCTGCAGAGATAACAAAAAATGGAAGCGAAAAAAGCATACGCAACGCGAGTAGCGTTACCGCGTCTACCGCTGTCGAGTGGTAAGCCATTTTCACGAGTACTGCTTTTGTCGAAAAGCAGATTGCGCCGACGAGCGAGATAACTACGCCACTGACGAAGTAGCGATTCGCAGTCATTGCGCTCATTTTATGGCTGCGCTCACCACCTTCGTAAATTTGCGCATCTGCGCTTCAGTATTGTAGACGTTCGGCGCGACACGAATCGCATCACCGCGATAGGAGACATGAATATTGTTTTTCACTAACGACTGTTTTACAATTTCCATTTTTTCGATGTCGGGAAGTCTGACGCCAATCAGGTGCGATCCACGAAATTCCTTTTCCTCAATCCAGCATCCGAAGTTCCTTAAATGTTCAATGCTATCTTCAGTGATTGATTCGCAATATTTCTGTACGTTGTCAACGCCCCAACGATTGAGTTGAGCAATTGATTTTAATAGCATTGGCACAAGTATGAAATTGCTGTGTTCACCCACTTCGTATCGAAGGGCTCCCGGCTGATAGGCGTGCTGGTAATTTACCAGGCCCGAAAAGTTTTCACTGTCTGATCGGTTGATCCAATTTTCTTCCAGCGGTTTTCCATCGTTGAAATGTTCGCCAAAATATGCGAGCCCAATCGAATAAGGGCCCAGCAACCACTTGTAACCTGCACAGATAAGTGCATCAGGTTGGATTTCCTGCACGTCGAACGGAAGGGCTCCGACTGACTGTGTGCCATCAATGATAAGCAAAGCGCCAACTTCACGCGTCCGCTTTCGAATCTCTGCAAGTTGAAATTTCGTGCCATCAGCCCAATGCGTATGCGGAATGGCGACGGCTCTTGTGTCGGCATTTATTTCGGAAAGGATTTTTTCATTCCATTTCTTTCCTCGATCAGTCGTCGTTTTCTCCGGGGCGATGGATTTTAAGTTCGCTCCGTTTTCCTCCGCAAGCGCCTGCCAGGAATAGTAGTTGCTGGGAAACTGTTCGCCTGCGACGATGATATTCTGGCCTCTCGATATGTTTAGATTCTTTGCTACGGTTGCAATACCATAAGACACCGATGGAATGATGGCAACTCTTGTCGAATCCTTCACATTGATGAGTTTCGCAAACTCTGCACGAAGCAAATCTGATTCTGTAAAAAAATCGCGTGGGGTGATGTCGAGTGGATTGCGCTTTCTGCGCACCGCTCTCACGCCGGCCTTCTCGGTATCTTTTAAAATCGGAGACATGTAGGCGCAATTCAGGTAGGCAACATTCCGCGGAAGCGAAAAGCTGGACCGTTTACACTTTAACATTCGAGGCTTGTTTAGTTAGCTTTTGGTTTGTTCCACTCAAGCGTGTTGATCAAATGCATGATGTCTTTCTTCATGTAATCGATCGCCGGCGCAAGTGAGTCGTTGTTCACTTTCGTTTCGAAATATAACGCACCCCGAAGAAAATGGTTGACGGAATCGGTGATCGTAAATTGAAACTGGCTTGGTACTTCGCCCTGCAGCTCAGCAATCACCGCTGTTTTCCCCGATGGAGTTTTTACAATAATCTCGTCAATTGCATAAGCCTTTATCTGATGTTTGGCGGTAAGCCTGAACGCATCGTTAATAAACTCCTTTAAACGCTCGTCGCTTTTGTTTATTGGTTTATATGTGATGTGAATATTCGACTTCAGCAATGGATAATAGATCTCCACCCAGTGTCGTTCACTGATCGCTGTTGTATCGTCGATGAAACGAGCATGTTTCGAGTACTCAAAATGATATGGCAACGAATCAGGTGAAGTAATATAGGCGTGTTCTGGTATGACGAGCCGATTGTAGCCAAGTGGCTTCGGAAGAAATTCTTTATCGCACGAAGTGATGAAGACACCCGACACAATGAGAGTGCAACAAACGATGAATGGCTTATTTTTTCTCATTCTCTTTTTGTTCATGAATGTGAACTTTCACTTTCTTAATGCGCTTGTGGTCGACCGATTCAATGATGAACGTAAAAGGTTCCAGTACAATCTGGTCTCCAATCTCTGGCAAACCATTTTTCATTTCCCCCAGAATTGTACCGAGTGTTTCGTTTTCCCCTTCAGGAACATCGAATAGGCCGGTATCAGCATCCATTAAACGACAAAATTCATGAACCGGTATTTTGCTATCGAAGATAAATGTCTTTTCATCCAATCGTTTAAAGTAAGAGCCTACCTCGTCTGATTCATCGTGGATATCGCCGATAATTTCCTCAATGATGTCCTCAAGCGTTATAATTCCGGAAACCTTTCCGCCTTCATCTAACGCCAAAGCAATGTGCACTCGTTTTTCCTGGAAGTCCTTCAGTAACAAATCAATCTTCTTTGACTCATGGACGAAATACGCCGGCCGAAGCAGCTTCTGCCAATTAAATTTTTTGGGTTCGTTCAGGTATGGCAGCAGATCTTTGATGTAAAGAACACCTTCAAACTTGTCGAAGCTTTCACGATACACGGGTATGCGTGAAAAGCCTGACTTTTTGATGTAGATCAGCAGGTCGTGAAAATTAAGGGTTGCGTCTACACAGTGAATCTCTGATTGAGGACGCATGACATCACCAACATTCAGCGTTCCAAAGTTTACAATGCCACGCAGAATCTCCCTTTGATCATTCGTTGTATCCTCATCGGAGGAGGCGAGCGCAAGTGCATGTGTAAGTTCCTTCACCGAATTTTCTTCGGCAAGTGATTCAAGCTTCTTCTCGACCGTGATTGAAAAGCGAACCATTGGTTTGACAAGTGATCGTGATATCCGCGTAAGCCAAAGGCAGAATTTGCTCACGTGCATGGCGACAGCCAGCCTGTGGCTTGAGCCATACATTTTCGGAAGGATCATACCAAAAAATGCAAAGACTAGCGTTAGCGTCAGGGCCTGGCCGAATGTGCTGCCTTCTTCGTTAAAAAAAATCGCAAGCGTCAGCATGATACTGCATGCTGTCAATAACACATACTTCCAGAGAACCAGTACCGACAACAGCAGACGTGGGTCACTCAACAGAGAAGCCACGCGTTTTTCGGCAGCCGATTTTCCTTTTCGGATATCATCCATGTCATCCGCTTCGAAAGCAAAGAACGCTGCTTCGCTTGCGGAAAGAATTCCTGCAACAAAAACGAAAATAACTGTCACAATGAAGTACAGTAAATTTTCGGCTTGATAAAAATGAAGAAAACTACTCGGAGGCTCGTCCAAAATGAAAAGGCTTAGTCCAACATCAGAATGGCAGATCGTCACTACCGCTGTCTGCCGGCGGCGCGTAAGAGCTTTCGGCTGCACGCTCCTGTGTGCGCGATCCGTATTCTCCCGATGAATTTGAAGATCCTCCACGACCCGTGCTGAGCATCGTCATATTGTCGCCGACAATTTCGGTTGTATATCGGGTGACGCCATCTTTCTCCCATGAACGAGTACGCAATTTTCCTTCGATATACACCATATCGCCCTTGTGAAGGTAGCGTTGCGAAATTTCAGCCAATCCTCTCCACAAAACTATGTTATGCCATTCTGTAGTTTCTTTTTTCTCTCCCGTTGTTTTGTCCTTATATGATTCGGAAGTGGCGATGGTAAAGTTTGCAACCACAGCTCCATTTTCTAGGTTGCGGACTTCCGGATCTTTACCTAACCGTCCTACCAGAATCACTTTGTTTACTCCTGACATGCTTTTTTAGATTTTGTTACGAATTGTTGAACAACAAAAATACCATTTAAGCGTGAAACGAAAAATCGATTAAAAAGCGGTTTATCAAAATCGGCTTGGGAAGGGCGGAAACCTGCGAAAATGTGTAAAAACGCGTTGCTGATTTTACAAAATTCACTTTGTTGACAGGTTTGATAAAGACGAATTTGCAGTAAATATTCTGGTGCGTAAGAACGTGTTTGTACGTCTCTGACAAAGTAATCGCGTCAGTAGCAGACAAATGATAGCCTGTCTTTGTGAAATCACGTTTGAGCTTTTTCACAGCAACCGGTTTCGCATATTCCAGCAATGGAAAATCGTAGAGACCGAGCCAGATATCCTTACTCGTCCGCTTTTTCATTAGCAGTGATTTTCCTTTTTGGAAAACCACGTAGTAGAAGTATCTGTTTCGGCTCGCCTTCGCCTTCGTTTTCACCGGCAGCTCCTGCTGCAATGACTTGTCGAAAGCAAAGCACTTGTTTTTGAAAATGCAGTTTTCACAATCGGGTTTAGCCGGAGTACAAAAAGTTGCACCGAATTCCATTACGGCCTGGTTGTGCAAATCTGGTGATTGCTCATCGATCAATTCATTCGCGAGCCTCGTAAAAGCTTTTTTTCCTTCTGGAGAATTGATTGGCATGTCAATTCCAAACAGGCGTGAAAGCACCCGGAAGACATTTCCATCAACAACAGCCACTCGTTCGCGGAAAGAGAATGAAGCAATTGCTGCAGCGGTGTATTCACCAATACCCGGCAGTGTCAACAGCTCCTCATATGTTTCAGGAAAAAGACCACCGTGTACGTCGACTACAGTCTTGGCGCATTTATGCAGGTTTCTTGCGCGGGAATAATATCCGAGTCCTTGCCAGAGCCGCAGCACTTCATCTTCCGGTGCTGCCGCAAGCGAGTGTATATCCGGATATTTTTCTATAAACCGGTGATAGTACGGCAGGCCCTGATTTACGCGTGTTTGTTGAAGGATAATCTCCGACAACCATATATTATATGGATGTTTTGTAGCCCGCCAAGGCAACGCTCGCTTCTTTTCATGATACCACTCAACGATTTTCCGGGAAAAATATCGTCTGTCCATCCCCTTGATTATCAATTTTTTCAATATTCATTTTTAAATCTGACAGCACAAAGTAAATTTGCCCTCCGAATTTAAAATGACTTAAATTATAGTACTGTGACTAAAGCTGACATTATTAATGAAATTGCTGAAAAGACCGGAGTTGACAAAGCTGACGTAACAGCATCAGTTGAGGCGTTTTTCAGCGTGGTGAAGACTTCGATGGCAAATGGCAATAACATCTATATCCGTGGATTTGGCAGCTTCATTAATAAGAAGAGAAAGAAAAAAATTGCCCGCAATATATCCCGCAACACTGCTCTGGTAATCGACGAGCATTTTATCCCAAGCTTCAAGCCTGCAAAGATCTTCGTAAACAAGATTAAAAACAGCGAAAAGGTAAAACAGTTAGCTGAGACAAAGTCGTAATTGAGTCTCTTCGGAAGACTGTTGTATGATCAAGACGCGTGTTATTCTAATTGTTCTTTGTGCCGGTATTATCTGGCTGCTGTTCCAATTGCCGAAGTCGGTGGTAGAGAACGAAGCCAGCGTTGCCCAAACTACAGGCGATTCTGTATCCGCTCACATTGAAACACACGTTCAGGCGCCGAAGGAAGTATCGGCCCGAATTCGTGAGTTGCGTGGCGTTTGGATGGAGAATACATCGAATGAAAAAAATGCTATCTTTGCCGACTCTTTGGCAAGCCTCTATCGGACGTCGAGTCGTTTTGACAGCGCTGGATGGTTTTCCGAAGAGGCTGCGAAGTTTTTTAACACAGCGGATAGCTGGATAAAAGCAGGAGACGACTATTACCAGGCATATACGCTGGCCATAGACGAATCAAAACAGGATGCGTTTGCGGTGAAAGCAAGATCGTTCTATCAAAAGGTAATGGATGAAGATCCAAATAACCTTGAGATAAAAACGAAGATGGCAATGACATACCTGAGTTCTTCCAACCCAATGCAGGGCATAACCATGCTGAGGGAAGTGTTAAGAAAAGATCCTCAGAATGAGCTGGCGTTGTTCAACATGGGTATGTTGTCAATCCAGTCGCGGCAGTTCGACAAGGCTGTTGAGCGGCTCACGCAACTGGTAAAGATCAACCCTACGCATATTCAGGGACAATTGCTTTTGGGCATTGCCTACCTGAATATGGGAGACAATGATCATGCAAGGGAGCAATTTAACTTAGTAAAAGAAATGGATAAGGATCCCGCTGTTCAGGCAACAGTAGACTCTTATCTGAATGAATTAAAATAAACAACAAACACCATCCTGTTGACAGGATAAAAACTAAAACATTACTATGCCTAGCGGAAAGAAAAGAAAGAAGCACAAAATGGCTACGCACAAGCGTAAGAAGCGTCTTAGAAAGAACAGACACAAGAAGAAATAATCCCGCGCATACGATGCGGGATCTGTACACATCTTTTTTTATTAAACCATTTGTGTTTTGAGTAACGAACTAATTATTAGTGGAACTCAGGACGGATGTCGTATAGCCCTTCTTAAAGATAAAACGCTCGTTGAATTCCACCAGGAATCAGAAGAAAGCAAGTTTACAGTAGGTGAGATTTACCTGGGCATGGTGAAGAAAGTTGTGCCGGGACTAAATGCTGCTTTCATTGATGTAGGCTACGATAAAGATGCCTTTCTTCATTACCTGGATCTTGGACCACAGTTCAGCTCCCTTCAGAAGTTTACAAAGCTTGTGCGGGCAAAGAAGTTCAATGGTACGAGACTCGACAAGTTTCAATCTGAACCAGACATTGACAAACACGGAAAGATCACACAACAGCTTTCCAAAAATCAACTGATTCCAGTCCAGATTGTTAAAGAGCCAATCTCCACAAAAGGGCCGCGATTATCCTGTGAGTTATCATTAGCCGGAAGATATCTGGTACTGGTTCCTTTTTCGAACGCTGTAAGCGTTTCTAAAAAGATCACCAGCAGCGAAGAACGTAAACGCCTTCTTCGCCTCATTCAATCTATTAAACCCGAAAACTTTGGTGTCATTATCAGAACCGTTGCCGAGAATAAAGAGGTAGCGGAACTGGATAAAGATCTCAGGAACCTTGTAAAGACCTGGGAAGAAGGAATGACACGTTTACCAAACGCCAACCCACGCGACAAAGTGATTGGTGAACTTGATAAAACATCATCCCTTCTCCGCGATTTGCTTAACGAGTCTTTCGACAACGTGCATGTTGACGACAAGAAGGTATACGAGGAAACAAAAGCATACATCCGCAACATTGCTCCCGACAAAGAAAAGATCGTAAAGCTCTACAATGGTAAAGCGAAGATCTTTGAACACTACGGCATTGAAAAGCAGATCAAGTCGGCATTCGGGCAAACCGTAAGTCTGAAAGGTGGGGGCTACCTTATCATTGAGCATACGGAAGCGCTTCACGTGATCGACGTGAACAGCGGAAACAAATCAAACCGTGAGGAGAACCAGGAGACAACTGCGTTTTCAGTGAACGTTGAAGCGGCGAAGGAAATCGCGCGTCAGCTTCGCCTACGCGACATGGGTGGCATTATCGTGGTCGACTTCATTGACATGAGGAGCCAGGATAACAAGAAGCTGATCTATAAGGTGATGAAAGAGGAGATGATGGATGACAAAGCAAAGTCAACCGTTCTTCCGCTTTCAAAATTTGGATTGATGCAAATCACACGTGAGCGTGTTCGTCCACAGATGAATATTGCCACGAAAGAAGTTTGTCCGACCTGTAATGGAACCGGAAAGATTACCGCATCGATCCTTGTCTCTGACCTGATCGAAAAGAATATTGAACATCTCAGCGTAAAGCAAAATGAAAAGGAACTTGTGCTCGCAATTCACCCGTATCTGCATGCTTATTTTACGCAAGGATTTATCTCGCAACGCACGCGTTGGTACTTCAAGTATAAGCGTTGGATATCATTGGTGAAAGACACCTCGATGGGAGTGACAGAATTCAAATTCCTGAACAGGGAAGGAGAAGAAATTCAACTAACGAATTAAGATCTCAAGAGCCGTCCATCGCGACGGCTCTTCCGTTTTCACATCAAAACAACAGAAAAACCGAATACAGAAACGGCAGGAGGATAAACAGGATTCTCAGCAATGTCTTATTCATAACAACATAGTTTAAGGTTGCTATTTATACTTGTGCATAAGACGAAATCCCAATTTCTACCATCAATCGCGGTTTCAGCCGATGAAATCACGTGGCCAGCGATAAGCACACGTTTACCTCCATAAGGGCTCCCCCTTCATGGAGTCTGATTTTTGATCCAAGGCTCATTATTGAACGACATTGCGATGCGTCGCAAGATTTTTAAATTTGCGCCCATGAGATCATTTTCAATTGGTTGCGCAATTTCATTTGCAGGGTTGTTGTTGTTCCGTTGCACAGCACAACCCGAAGAGGTTAGGCCAGGGGACAACATTTTGTCGGTTTTTCCAAACCCTTGTTATGATGGTGCTTCAGTTTCGATTACGAACACATCTGCAAACTCGTACTTTGTCCGTGTGTACGATCCTGAAGGAAAAGAGATACTAAATAAACCTGTCAATGCTTCAACAAACTTTTCAGTGCCAGTCGAAGCAAAATTAGTGGGTACTTATCACGTGCTTGTGAAAGTCGGAGGGGAAACACTGGAAACATCATTCGTGAAAATAGAAAAATAATATTCCTATGATTAAGAATATAGCTTGTCTACTGGTTATTGTTGCAAGCGCATTCCCCACATCGGCACAGGAACTTTACGCCAGTGCCAATTCCAACTTTTATATACCGCTTGGTGAGTCAGCGATGCAAACATTTCCTGTCATCCATCATGATAAGGACGCCACGCCGAAATTTTCAGCCGGAGGTTTCGGTTTTGGTGTTACACAATTCCGCCCCTTGTTTAAAAAAGTATTCCTGGAGTTGAACGCAGGATTGTTGAAATATAAGTTCTGGAATACACCCATGGACTTTCGCGATTCCAATAATCAGCCGCTCGGCGTTATGAATTTTGCGACGGTGAACTATTCTCTGACCTTTTCTGGGATTGCCCATTACCCATTAACAGAAAGAATGTCGGTGGGTGTTGGCGCTGGATTTCAGATCGCAGTGATTTCTCGTTCTAAAATAAGGGACAAGTCTGAAATCTTTTCTCGTGCATGGGTAAATAATAACCATTATAAAGCGGTAATGCCCGTGATTCCAATTGAGATTTTGTACCGCGATGAAAAAAAGATGTACTATTCAGTTAACTATACCCAGGCGGTGTTGAATCAATTACGCGGGGACCTCGCAAAGTATAAGTCGCAGAATTTCGGATTGCTCTCAGTTGCAGTCGGCAGAAGAATTAACTAGCAATGCTTACAATCGTGCAAAAAGAACTGCCTTAATAGACAGTTCTCCTTTTAGGCCTTTCTTAAACTTCTAATCTTTTTTCTTTAGCAGACTTTTAATTTTCTTTTTAGCGTCTTCTTCAGCCTTCTTTTTCAAATCTTCGACTTTTTGGGCCTCGGTTTTTGTTGCGGCCTTCGCTGTATCAGTCTTGCTGCTAGTTGTAGTCGTGGTTGAATCTTTCTTTTTTGTTCCGAGCAGTCCGCCAATAATCTTCTCCGCTTCTGTGCCCTTCACTGCCTTTTCCAACGCTTTTGTGCCCTCTTCTTTTATGGCATTGGTTGCGGCGTCTTTTACCATTTCTTTCTGTTCATCCATGATCAGGCGCGTTTGCGGGTCGGTGAAATTTCCGCCAACGCCAATCGTCACAGGAATTGGCGCATTCGGGTCTTGTTTGGTAGAAGAGTATTTTGAAACAAGCGTGTTGAATTGTGAGCTTAACTGATTCGCCGGCACATTCATCTTCAGCTTATAATCAATGGTCTGATCAAGATTGGTTGTTCCGGATACCGTGGTTTTGTAGTTACCAAAATTTACGTCGAAGGGCTCTACGCTTAACGCGCCGTTTTCAATCTTTGCAGACATCAGCGCATCCTTCAACGTTACCTCGTCGGTATTTTCAAGTTTGGTCAGAGAAGTAACGCCAGCGACTAGCTTCGACTGTTTCAGAGATGCCTGCGCGATCTTGATCAATCCGCCACCATTTACTGTCGCAAGATTTGGCATCATATCTTGTGTAAGCTCGCCTGTTATCTTAAAGTCTGTGTTGAATTTTCCATTTACAAGTCCAGCAATGGGCGCGTAGGTTGAAACAACTGCAAAAGAAGAAGCAGCCTTTTGAATTGACAGGTTTTCAATCTTTAGCCCAAAGTCGTACTTTGGATGGGCCAGGTCTTTTGCATTGTAACTTCCATTCACAACAAACGCTCCGCCCAGCATGTTAAAGCGAAGATTGCTCAGGTTTGCAATGCCATTGCGCACAATGATGTCACCCACTGCGTTGGTAATCATGTGTTCCATGAGCCGCACAGTTTTGATATTCGATTTGAAAACAAAATCAATATTTGCAGGAACAGGGATCACTCCAAAAGATGATGTATCACTTTCGGTTGTTGTCTCTTCTGTATCGGTCATAAATTCATTCAGATCCAAAAGGGTCGACGTGAAATTTACATTTCCCTGAATGGTTTGATCACCGAAAACATAAGCAATGTAGTTTGTTACTGCCCCGCTGACGGCAAAATCGCTTCGTCCGATTTTTCCATCCATATTTTTAAGCTCGATTTTCTTCGGATCAAATACCATCGCCGCCTGGGCTAGTGAAACTTCCGGCATGTCTGCGGTTACGTATTTAAAATCCTTCAACGAGGCCGTTCCGCTTGTCGGAAGACGATCATAGCGTTCAGCTTCCACGTCAGAATATTTTCCTTTCGTTTGGATATCCGCATGGATCTTACCGGCAAGTGACATTCCATCGATCGGGAAAACCTTTGTCATTTTTTCAAGGTCAATTCCGCCTTTTGCTTTAAGATCCCAGGTATAATCATCGAGGTTCTGGAGAAGCAGGTCAGCAGTGAACTTCTCGCCATCCATCAACATTGAAAAATCGTTCAGGTTGATGACCGTTTCAGCCATTTTGCCGGAAGTATTTTTGATCGTGGCTGTGAAGTGCATGTCATCGAGAGGCATTGGGAAATCTTTCGATTTTACATATCCATTTTTCAATGACATCATCGCATCAATCGCAGGAATAGTCTGCTTCAAACTATCGTAAACGCCTTTAGCATTCAGGTTAATATCGTAAGTTCCTTTCATCTCCATACCATCCATCGGGAACATTGAGCTGAGCTCGGCCAGGTTCAGCTTTGCAGAGAGATTTGCATCCACATTCGTGGGGTACATCTTCGTGATGAACGCTTTCGCATCTACAGGGTTTGATCCGAAATCAAGATGCATGTTCTTCAGGTTAATGATCGTGTTATCGATCACACCATCTTTGTTGTCTACCAGCAGGTCGACATTGATATTCTTGATTGCTGTCGGCAGATCCGGGTATTTAAACATCGCATCTTTCACAATGAGGTTCATGTTAAAGGCCGGCATTTGTTTCTCACTGTAGGTTCCCCGGACAAAACCGTTAAAGGAAAGATCACCCTCGGTCTGAATATCCTTAAAGCTTTCCGTATAAATTCCGGGGACGAGTGACAGCATACTCTTAAATGAATTTTCGGGACTGCTGAAGGCAAGATCCATTCCGAAATCATTTTCGTTCATCTTAAACCAACCGTCAGCATGTACCGTGAAGTCATTGACCTTTGCGGTGTTTTCTTTGAAAGTATATTTCGTATACTCTTCGCTGATGGAAACGACAGCATCAATTTCGACCAGCTTATTGGTGAGATATTCTGTTCCTTCGAATGAAGTAGTGACGGTGTCGGCTTTTGTTTGTGTTGATAGATCAAAAACGTCCTGTGTAAAGTCGCCGCTTCCACTATGGTTGAGTCCTTTTATGAGGAGAAAATATTTCATCGACTTATCGTCGTATGTCACATCGGCGTCAACGAGTTCCCAATGATCGATGCCAAAGGAAAACTCAGTCGTCCCTTCATCTGTTGTCACCGTATCGGTTGAAGGAATAGCGATATCCCAGTTTGCTCTCCCGTCTTCCAGCACTTTTATATTAACAACGGGTTTAATAAGTGATATGCCTTTTACGCGTAGCTCGTCTCCGAAGAGAATTGTACTTAGATTGACGTCAACCGTGAATTCCTCTGTTGCAAAAAGCATCTGACCTTCGAATGGTGTCCGGTTCATAACCCCCAGCTTCGACAATGAAGCCGTGACGTTCGGAAAGTTCCGAAACAGCGAAACACTAAAGTCATCGAACACAACATCGGCATTAACAGATTCTGAAATTTTTTTCTCGATCGTAGCTTTTATATCTTCTTTAAAGACAATCGGGATGATGAAGGCTGCCGCGAGAATTAATACGAGCAGTCCGCCAATGACGATGAGAAACCATTTAATAGCCTTTTTCATTTTTCGATTTTATTATGAGCTTTTGTTTTGGACAGTTTAATGACAATGGATATTGCAATCTTCGTTGAAGACGCCATTGTAACGAAGCGGATGCAAATTTAGTAAACGCTACCTTGAATTTTTATTGCCGACACGAAGCCGGAAATAAAATTTCGATTAAAATAACTTCAAAAACCAGTCCATGATGATTTTTGAAATCCGTGTGTATGGAGGGTAAAAAAGCTGAATCATCGTTCTGCCGGATTTTTGCCTTAAAACCGGCTTTTCATTCGAAAATGCGAGGAATCCATAATAACCGTGTGATTTGCCCAGGCCGCTATTATTTACACCACCGAATGGAAGATTGCTATGGAGGAAATGGATGGCACTTTCATTTATACAAACGGCCCCCGCTGAAGTTTCGGCAAGCACACGTTTCCTGTCACCTGCTTTTGTTGTATACACGTACAACGCAAGCGGTTTTGGTTTACTGTTGATTAATTCAATGGCTTCGTCGAGGGTGCGGTACGTTACCACCGGAAGGATCGGCCCGAAGATCTCTTCATCCAGCAATCTGGATTCTATTGAAAGGTTGGAGAGAATCATCGGGTGAAAGAACCGCGATTGAGCCTCAACCTTTCCGCCGAATTCAAGTTTCGCACCGCGATCAAGGGCATCCTGTAAAACAGTGTTCAGCCTATTGAAATGTTTTTCATTTACGATTCGGCAGTAGGAACTGGAGGTTTCAAAATCGCCGTTGTTTGAGAACATTGATTTAACCTCATTGATAAGTTTTGGGAGCAGCTTTTCTGTTACTTTTTCGTCCACCAGCAGGTAATCGGGGGCAATGCATGTCTGTCCATTGTTAATGAACTTACTGACGGCAATTCGTTTTGCCGCATCCGTCAGGTTTGCCGAAGCGGTGACAATTGTCGGAGATTTTCCACCGAGTTCGAGGGTCACGGAGGTCAGGTGTTCAGCAGCAGCTTTCATGATGATTTTTCCAACGGCAGGACTACCTGTAAAGAAGATGTGGTCAAAGGGTAACTTCAGTAATGCAGAAGCGATTTGTGCGTCTCCTTCTACGACTATGACGTTGCTTTGTTCGAAAACCTCATTGCACATCCGTTTCAGCAAAGCAGAAACGTGTGGCGTAAGCTCGGATGGTTTGATGAGTACGGCATTCCCGGCGGAAAGCGCGGCCACTAATGGCCCGACTGCAAGACTAAACGGATAATTCCACGGAGAAATTATCAGACACACGCCACGAGGCTCGTAGTACACCCACGAACGCGTACCAAGCATTGTAAACGGTGCATCTATTTTTTTTGGAGCAGTCCAGTTGTCAAGGTTATTGGTCGCATGTTGAATTTCATTCAGTACATGAAATATTTCAACGCCATCGACTTCCAATGCCGGTTTGCGAAAGTCGTTGTGCATGGCTTCGTGAATGGATGCGCGGTTAGCATGGATCCATTTGCGGAGTTTTTTCAACCGCTCGATGCGCTTCGCCACAGGTTCTTTTCTTAACAATTTGACGTCCGCCTGCAGCTTGCGAAAAGCAGATTCGGTTTCAACAACCAGGTTAACGGCTTCGAGTGTGTCCATAACTAAAATTAGCAATTAAAAGCTGTCATTGGAATATGGAGCAACCACATTCGTCTTTGGGTGGGGTGGCTAAACGACTTTGCGGAATCGCGCTGATTAGAAGCGGACCCTTAATTCTGTAAGATACGTACCTCAACTCTTCGATTGAGTCTGTGAGCTTCCGGCGTATTGTCTCTGGATAGCGGTTGGGCTCCTCCGAAGGCTTTTGTTTTTAGCCGGCTTCGATTAATTCCTTTCTCTACCAGGTACTCCTTTACGGATTCGACGCGCTGTTGCGAGAGGCGCAGGTTTTCCTTTGCATTACCAAGGTAATCGGTATGCCCTTCAAGCTGAACGATCATCGTTGGATTTTCATTCATCATTTTCATTAGTACATCGAGTTCTTCGAAGGATTCCGGATCGATCTTCGACTTTCCGACTTCGAAGATCACGTTTGTTAATCTTAAGACCTGGCCGGCGTTGTGCTGATGTTCTTTTGGTGGATCTCCAAGCGCAATATCTTTAACTACTCTCCTGGAAGCGTTTGCTTCAGCAGGATCCAGCATGTACTTCGCAGGCGCAAATCCAGCGGCTTCAACCGTGATCGCATACTTCTCATTGTCAAACATCGGAAAGGTATACGAGCTGTTGTTGATCACGCCAATCTTATTCCCATAAGGAAGACTTTGATACGTAATGCGGGCAGTGAGTGGTTCTTTGGTTAGCGCGTTAATAATTTTTCCCTCTGCATAAATGATCGTGGTGTCATTTTCCTGCGCAAGCAGGTTTAGTGTTCCACATAAAGCAAAGAGTAAAACGATACAAATTCTCAACGCCATGCTAACCTAGGTTTTGATGATTTTGAACTCAACACGCCTGTTCTTCTTTCGTCCTTCGATTGTAGTGTTTGGTTCAAGTGGTTGTGATTCGCCAAAATATTTCAAACTCATCCGATTTGGGTCTATTCCCTGATCCTTCAGATATCTAATTACCGATGCGGCTCGTCTTTCTGAAAGATCAAGGTTGTATTGCTCGGGACCGGTTGAATCCGTATGCCCATCAATCTCAATGACCATGCCGGGTTTTTCATTCATAAGATCGCGAATTCTGTTCAATTCAGGAAACGATTCGGGCTTGAGTTCTGCTTTGTCGAAATCGAAGAATACATTGTTTAGCGTGATGGTAACGTTCTCTTTCACATCAGCAACCTTGATCGGCTCGAGGTTGAAATCTTTGTGTTCGATCACCTGGTCAGCCGTCACGTTTCGTAAGTCGAGATTTTGATTTTCCGATATCTTGCCTTTTGCTTCTGCTCGCACACCGTAGAGATGGCCAGCCGGCAGCCTGATCTCATATTCGCCGGTCTCCGGATTGGTTTGTGCGATACCCATTTCTTTTCCGTCAGGAAGACGTTCGTAAATGATTTTCGCGTCCATCGCCTGGTTCGTGTTGGCGTCAATAATTTTGCCCTTAACAGTAACCCACACCTCAGGATTCTTAACGATCGGAAGTTTTACACGAAAGATGTCAGTATTGGTTTCAGAGACACCGCGGGAATAGTACGCGTATTCACTCGATGCGGGAATATTGAAAAACAAATCTTCCAGTGGAGAATTGATTTCGGGTCCAAGATTCTCTGGTTCTGTCCAGCTTGTCCACGTATCATCAAGGCGGCGGCTGACATAAATATCACTGCCGCCGTATCCGCTAAAACCTCTGGATGAGAAATACAATGTCTTGTCGTCGGATGCGAGAAATGGCGCCGACTCTTCTCCTGCGCTGTTGATCACCAACCCAAGATGGAGGGGTTCTGTCCAGATGCTGTCATCCTGCATAAAGCTGACATACAAATCGCGGTCTCCGCGGGAATCCTCGCGTTCCACCGAGAGTACGAGTGTACGTCTGTTATTCGTCAGGAAGTAATTTGCCTTCTCATTGAAGTTATAATCGTTGGTAATATTGAGTGCTGCGGGTGGCGTCCATTGACCGTTAACGTTCGAGCTGATTGAAACACCTGCCAGCATTTTGCCATCATCCAAGTATCGATTGCCGAGAAGCATTACGGCGGATTTTCCATCTGGTGTAATTGCCTGGATGCTGTTCACAAAGTTAGGCCCTTCATTGTTGAATTGGCCACCCATGTTCTTTGCGAGTTGCCATTTTCCTGCGGAGTCGAGTTCGGAGTACCAGATATCTTCCCTATCATTTACGCCGCCGATGTTTTCAGGATGGTTTCTTCTGCTGAAGTACAAGGTTTTTCCATCTGGCGATAAAACGGGGTTTAGTTCGGCGTAATCGCTATTCACATTTTCGTCGAGCGCTTCGATGACAATGCCCGACGCGAGCAGTTGCATTTTCGGGATATCGGCGATGATTGGATAGTTTGAATCTGCAATTGCAATGGCATCAATGCCAAAATAATCCGGGAGGGCGGCGCCGTCGAACTCAAGTTTGACAGCAACGACCTTGTACGGCGTTTGCTCCATAAAAATATTCAGCATCCGCCCTTTCAGGGGCACAACCATCGGATTGAGTGTGTTGATAACATACTCTTTCCCGGCAGCATCGTAGGCCAGCACTCTGAACAAAGCACTTGGATTATAGGATTCAGCGATTGCGATCTGACGGATTGACATCGGCGTTTCATAGCCGACTTTGATAAACTCCTTACGTTTTGGCTTATCAGGTGTCCATGCATTTGGACTTTGTCCGCCTGCAGGAAGTACGTTTGGTTTGCCAAGTACTTGCTGTGCTGAGTATTGGACCGGGGTCAATTCAGATGAAAACTCGATAACTTTGGATGCCCATTGAAGTTTCTGAGCGGAAGAAAGGAGGCTGCCTGTTAGAAAAAGCAAACAAAGGGCAATTCTCAGCATGGAGGCGTAAGGATTAGATTTTGGACCTTAAACATACTTAAAAATTTAAAATCCGCGATATAATCTTACATCATTTATACATGCTTACTTACTCGGTGTTGTGTCTATCAAACAGGAGGAAGCCGGCATGCAGCAACACACCTAATTTGTTTTCCTTGTCGTCGTAATAGTTCACACTTAGCGAGATCGGCCCGATCGGTGAATGGTGGACCAGTGCCGCGGAACTGGCGAGGAAAACTGAGCGTAACTGCGAAGACGTGACAGGCTCCTGGGTCGTCGCTTCTTCCAGATATTCGATGGGTTTGAATACATAAGCTTCGAGGCGGAACTCGAGTTTGTTTCGAAGCGAAAAAACATTTCGGATGCCGCCAGCCACGTAGTTAAAGGAACGGAATTTCTCAAGCATCAACGTTCGACTATCCTGGATAGGCATAAAAGCAGGAGCGTTAATGATCGTGCCCCGGTAGTTTGAAAAGAAAGGTTGATTCGAAAATACAGCTTCAGCAAAGTAGCCGGGTCTGAACCACGCAGCATTAAAGTACTGTTCGGCGCTCAGTCGCAGGCGAAACCATTGGTGATCTTTTTCGAGAGGCAGCTCTTCGAGCGATGTATTCCCGGGCTTAAAATGTTCCTTCACATTAAAATACTGGCCAGTTATTTCAAATGCTTTTCCGGCAGATGGGTACTGTTTCCGGTTCAGCGTATTCGACGTAAATGAGATCTCGGCCTTAACACCCGCCAGGCGCATCTCGTCAAGCGTATCAGTGCTTACAAAAACCGGTGTGTTGATGTAACGGTCGAAATTATTTAATCCTTCGAATGAGGCGGTGCCTTTGAAGATGTGCGCGATGGGCACACCAAAGCGTACACCAAAACTCCTATCGACACGCTTCAGCACTGTAGGAGAAGAAGTTTCTTTTAATAGATCGCTGCTTTCGACAAAATTCCATGAATGGAAATTTGCAAAAGGCTCGAGATAAAACTGGTAGGGGAAATCGATTCTTGTTCTAAGGACTGCAGCTTTGTAAAAATTTCCGGTTTGAAATCCGCCATAAAAATGAACAAGCTGTTTATTGAAGTTGAAGATGTTTAGCCCGAGGAAAATGCTGCTGACTTCCCTTGTGGCAATAACTCCTCCGAAATCGACCTGGAAATTTTTCTGTGGCCGCCGCGTAAGCTGCAACTTATACCGATTGGTTAATGTGTCGAAAAGTATGTTAGGGTACACGTTGCTAAAATATTCCTCAGAGACAAGCCGATAGTAACTCTTCTTGATCTGCTCAAAATACAAGGCATTATTTTTCTTTAACATTCTGTATTTAAAAATCCGGTTCAGGTATCGCCTCTGTTTCGAATTGAATCCCTTATAAACGATATCGTCGAATATGAGGGCAGGGTTTTGATTGTTGAATGCGTTGCGACGAATAGCCACGTCTTCGCAAGTAATGCGCGAAGAGATTTTGCTTTTGATCTCATCGATTTGACGCACCGTTTGGATATAGCCGCTGTCGATAAGGCTTTTGGCCTGCGCAAAATCGAAAGATGTAAACCCGTTTAGGTTTGGTTGAATGTACACGCCGCCGTCTGGAACGCTGCCTGGGTCCGACTTGTCCAGTAGTAGGAACAAGAGCGATTTCGAAATTAGTTTTTCATCCAGGTGATACGGATATTCATTAAACACTTTCGTGGAGACATTCGACCCAATGATCACATCCGGCTTGAAAACTTTCTCAGCCACATCAACAGGAAAGTTGTTATATACGCCACCATCGAAAAGGTATTTCCCGTCTACGCGGATAGGATTGTAAAAGAAAGGTACTGTTTGGGTAGCGCGCAAAGCGTCGCTCAGCAGCCCGTCTTTCAGGATAACCTGGTTTTGCGTGAAGATATCAGCAGCTACAACGCGAAGCGGCACGAATAATTTATCGAAATCATTTTTCGAAATCGCGGATGCAAGGGCCATCTTTTCCGCGAGCGTGAAGTTTAGCGATACATCACTGGCAATACTTGCATTGAGCTGAAAATTGAGGATCGAATCCAGAGAAAGATTTAAACGGAGAAAGTTGGGGTTTTCCTGACTCTCATGGTAGAAGTAGTTATAACCTGGCTCTGGGTTGCCATTCACCCAACGGAGAAATTCGTCAGAAAGAACGATGTTTTCAATTTGATCGGGACTTAAGCCAGCGGCATAACACCCTGCAATGATGCCTCCCATCGACGTCCCCACGACATAGTCGATCGGAATCTCATTTTCTTCTAACGCTTTTAGTATGCCAACATGCGCGATACCTTTTGCGGCGCCACCGCTGAGCACCAGTCCAACCTTTTGTGCGGAGAGGTGCAAAGCACTTAAGAAGAGAATGATTAAGAGGAGAGATCGCATTGAGGGACTGACAATATTTTCCTAACAAAAAAAGCCAAAGAAAGTTGCCAGTCCTAATAAAGATCTCAAAACCTATTTCGCGGAAGCGAAGGTCTCTTCGATCTCGTCGTCTGGCGAAGGTATGGCGTGAAGCTTAGGAATCAGCTCGTCCTTCAACGCCTGGAATTCCTCCAGGTTCTTTTTGAAAATCGGTTCAGATGGAGGAAGATCCACTTTCAATGCATCAACTTGTATGCCGTTTTTCCAGAAACGATAGCAAAGATGTGGGCCGGTTGCCAGACCAGTGCTGCCCACGTAGCCGATGGTTTGTCCCTGGCTAACGTGTGTTCCTGGCCGAATGCCTTTGGCAATCCGCGACATGTGCAGGTACTGCGTTGTATAAGTACCGTTGTGACGGATCTTCACATAATTGCCGTTGTTAGATTTATACTTGGCTTCTAATACAATTCCATCTCCAACGGTACGGATAGGCGTTCCTGTAGGCGCTGCGAAATCCGTTCCCAGATGTGCCTTCCATCGCTTCTGTACAGGATGAAAACGTTTTTTAGTGTAACGCGAACTGATGCGCGTAAACTCTATCGGATATTTAAGCAACGCTTTACGCAAGCTCTTGCCTTCTTCATCATAATACTGTAAGCCCTCGCCCTGATCATAAGGGAATGCATAGTATTCATGTCCGAAATGTTCGAAGTAAATTGCATCGATCTGACTGATGCCAATCGATTTCCCTTCTACCTGCTCCTCGCGATAAATAAGCTTGAACTTGTCGCCTTTCTGAAGACGACCGAAGTCAACCTGCCACCCGAAAATATCGACAAACTTGTTTGTCAGTTCGTGGGTAATACCGAGTTCTTCTATGGTTTGTGAGAGAGTGCTGGTGATGGTGCCTGAGATCGTTTTTTCAACGCTGATAACTTCACGCTGGTAAACGTTCACCGACAGTGAGTCATCGAAGGTGAAAATTATATAGTCAATGTCATTTGGTTCGTAGACGAATGCCTTCGCTGTCTTAATGGAATCTTCTTCACAGATAACTGTATATTTTTTGTTCGCCGCTATCTTCCGTGGATCAAAGATCTTTTTGGAAAGAAGAGAAAGCTCGTTAATTAGCTTCGCTGGCACATTGTACTCTTGCAGGATATCGCCGAGACGTTCGTTGCGTTTGATTTTGTCTTCAATCACGAGATGATCGTCATCCAATGTAATCCCGTAAACGACCTTTGGCTCCTTTGTTTCTTCAACGATCTGCTCAAACGCGGTACTGTCGATCACTTCGACTGCAACCGGATCTTCACCTGGCAACGTGGGAATATAATAACGGTTAATCAGCGTTACGCCGATGCCCATAGAAAGTAACAGGAGAATTCCGAGTCTGCGTCTTATCATCTTCGTCAGTTTAAAAAATTGAGGAGAACAAAGATAACTGAGTTAAAAAAATCTGCAATCCACAAAAGTGTGGAAGCAGCTAGTCCTCAAATATATAACTATCCTGTTTTAAATGAAAACGCGAACCTACAGCCGCTTCGTTGAATTAAAACAAAGCCGAATCGCACATTTTGCACGCTAGTTAGCGTAAAGCGATTTGTAAGTTTTTTTACCAGTCTCCAGAAATTCAACAAAGTTTTCTACGCTTGTGTCATAAGCTTTCGGCCAGGCAAGGACACGTTCGTCTTTTCCGACCAGAACATAGAATGGTTGGGCGTTGTTATTAAGGTTTCGGATTTGCAGATCGGCGTTCTGTTTTCCAATTGTCTTTTTAACCTTCTGATCGTAAGTCGACGTATACCATGCAGACGCTGGCAGCTGCGTCTTGTCGTCAACATAGAGCGCTACTACGACAAAATCATTCTGCAGGCGCGCGAGTACTTCCGGATCGGACCAGACCCGCGCTTCCATCTCGCGACAGTTTACGCAGCCGTGACCTGTGAAGTCAATGAACAGCGGCTTGTTTTGCTGACGTGCACATGCAAGTGCCTGATCGTAATCAAAGTATCCTTTGAGCCCGTGCGGAAGGTGGAGGAAATCCGCGTGTTTCGGTGGCTCACAGATCTCGTTAGCACGTTCGTTGTTCGTCATTGCGATCAGATCGAAATCGTGCGTGTGCATTGGTGGCAGATAACCGGCCAGCGCTTTCAACGGCGCACCCCAAAGTCCTGGAATAAGATAGACCACGAAAGTGAATGTGATGATCGCAAACATCAATCTGGATACGGTGATTTTTTCTACAGGACTATCGCCTGACATACGGATCTTGCCAAGAAAGTAAAAGCCAAGTACCGTTGCCACTACTATCCAGATAGCAATGTTAATCTCACGATCAAGAATACCCCAGTGATACGTCTGATCAACGATGCTAAGAAACTTGAAAGCCAGCGCGAGCTCAATAAGTCCGAGTGTTACCTTCACGGTGTTTAACCAACCACCGGATTTTGGCATTGTGCGCATCCACTCAGGGAAAATGGCAAACAAGGTAAACGGGATGGCGAAGGCAGCTGAATAAGCAAGCATGCCCAGCACAGGCTTAATTACTTCGCCACCGGCAGACAACACCAGTACGTTTCCTACGATGGGGATCGTACATGAGAATGATACAAGTACCAGGGTTGCCGACATAAAAAATATTCCAACGAGCCCTCCCTTTTCTGCTGCACGGTCGGCTTTGTTTACAAGCTTGTATGGTGCATTGATTTCAAACAATCCGAGGAACGACAATGCAAATACGATAAACATCACAAACACAAACAGATTCGGGATCCAGTGTGTAGCCAGTGCGTTGAGTCCGTCGGCTCCGAAGGAAAATGCGAAGATTGTACCGGCAATTGTGTAGATGACAATAATCGATAAACCGAAGATCACCGCGTTGCGAATCCCAACTTTCCTGGGTTGATCATCTTTTAGGAAGAAAGTTACCGTCATCGGAATCATTGGGAATACACAAGGTGTAATCAGCGAAGTAAACCCGAGGATGAACGCCAAAAGCATATAACCGGCAATGGAGGTATTTTCATCGTCCGGTTCACCTTCGAGAATCGTCCTGTCAATTTGAGGTCCTTTGTTTTCCAGCGGAAAGTTGCTCGCTTTTGCTTTTTCTATTGTGACTGATGCTGCGGCAACGGTATCGGATGAATTCTTATCAGTTGGTTTTTGCTCCTGGGTAGTCCCGGAAGGTGTGGTTTCAGTTTTCTTAATGGCTGATTTTTGCGATTTACCTGTAACGGAAATCTTATCGAAAACAAAATCTTCTGCGAACGGAATACATACATCCTTGCAAACCTGTCCTTCGATCGAGCCTGATATTTTTAAAGGTGTTCCTGTTACCTTAATTCTCTGACGAAACTCTCCCGACTCCTTAAAGATCTTTACGTCGCAACCAAAAATGGAGTCATATTTGTCGGTAGAACCAATTGCTTTAAAGGTTCCGACTGTTTCGAAGTTTACCGGATCATTGAGGAAAATTTCTGTGAGCATCGGGCCGCAATCCGGATCAAAATCTGTCGCGTAGATATACCAGTCAGCATCCACGGTCGCTTTAAAAATGAGATCAATTTCATCGCCAACTTTAGCATCCGACTTCGATGCGGTGAATGTCCACTTTACCGGTTTTAATACCTGTGAAAATGCGTTTGAAAATGAGATCAGGGAAAGGAGAATGACGAGCGACCGAAACTTCATAGTATAAATCAAGCTGCTAAAATAACGAACTTACGTTCAAGTTAGTTGACGAAATCCTGTTAACACATCGTTAACGGGCCTAGACATCTATTTCGATTTGCCCTTTTACCAGGTCATCGAGCGTTTCGCGTTCGCGGATGAGTTTGGCGGAGCCATTGATGATCATCACTTCAGCCGGACGAAGCCGCGAATTGTAGTTGGACGCCATTGAATATCCATAAGCACCAGCGTTCTTGAACGCAAGAATATCCCCCTCACGGGTTTCATTTAATTTTCGGTCTGCACCGAACGTATCCGTTTCGCATATATACCCAACAACTGTATATAACTTTTGCGGCCCTTTCGGATTCGAGATGTTGAGAATTTCGTGGTACGCATCGTACATCATCGGCCGAATCAAATGATTCAACCCGGAATTGACACCAATGAAAGTAACTGAAGGAGTCGATTTGATGACGTTTACTTTAGTGAGGAGATATCCGGCCTCGCTCACGATAAATTTCCCTGGCTCAAAATGTAGTTCGAGCTTGCGTCCGTACTGCTGGCAAAAATCGCCGAACGCTTTTGTAAGCTTCAAACCGAGATCATAAATGTTGGTAACGATATCATCTTCTTTGTACGCCACTTTGAAACCGCTCCCGAAATCAATGAAGCGCAGATGTGGGAAGTCGCGTGCGACGCCGAACAGGATATCAGCCATCCTAATAAAAACATCGCTCTCGGTAATATCCGACCCTGTGTGGATATGAAGGCCATTGACGTTGATCTTATGTTTTAGTACGACTTCATGAATTTCAGGTAGCTGAAAGACCGAAATACCGAACTTTGAATTGCTATGGCCCGTTGAGATCTTGTAATTGCCGCCGGCCATGATGTGTGGATTAAGACGAATACTGCATGGGTACGTGTCGCGATATTTTTCACCGAACTTCTGCAAGGTTGGAAGGTTATCAAGATTAACAGTCAGCTTCAAGTTTACCGCTTCGATTATCTCTGAAAAATCTACGCCGCTTGGCGTGTACATGATTTGAGAGGGAGCAAAGCCCGCACGGATTGCCAATTGTGCTTCTTGAATGGACACGACATCAATGTCGGACCCGTGTTTTCGAAGCAACCGCAGAATCGACAGGTTTGTCAACGCTTTCGCTGCATATTTGATTTTTACGTCGCACGCAGAGAAAGCCGTCTTCAACATTTTTAATTGTTGTACGATGCGATCTGCGTCGTAAACATATAGTGGCGTTCCAAACTGATTAGCGATGGAAACCAAGTCAACATTCTGAACAGTGTACTTGTCGTGAATCAATTCCATTTGGTGAAAAGGAAAACGTGGCAAATATAGACTATCATTGTGTCATCGAGAAAAGCTGCTGAACTAACTGCCGATTGCAATCGATTGGGGTCAGTGTTCGAAGAAAATCCTTTAATGGTATTACTTTAGCGTCATGAAATTATTTCACAGGGAAGTTGGGCAAGGGCAGGCCATCGTCATTCTTCATGGGATTTTTGGATCTTCCGATAATTGGCTTACACAAGCCCGCATACTGTCGCCGGACTATCGCGTTCTTTCATTGGATCTCCGTAACCATGGGCAGTCGCCGCACAGTAACGATTTTGATTACCAGGCGATGGTTGACGACCTCGCGGAATTCCTGAACGAACACAACGTTGAAGATCCGATTATCATTGGCCATTCGATGGGAGGAAAGGTTGTAATGAATTTCGCACTCGCCCATCCTGAAAAGCTATCACGGTTGGTTGTGGTCGATATTTCACCCAGGCCATACAACCTCGAGCATTACATCATCCTTGATGGATTAAACGCAATTCCGATCAACGAAATCACGACCCGGAATGAAGCCGACGAAATTCTTGCACGATATGTTGACGAAAGTGATGTTCGACAATTTTTGTTGAAGAATCTGCAGCGAAAAACTACAGGAGGGTTTACCTGGAAAATCAATCTTCCGGTCATTACGAAAAATCTTCATAAGATCGGACACGACCTTCAGTTTGAAGGAACGTTCGATAAGCCGACACTATTTATTCGTGGTGGACGTTCACGCTACGTAACCGATGAGGACATGTCGAGAATCAAAACGCTGTTTCCAAGGGCGGAGCTCGAAACGCTGGATACCGGGCATTGGGTTCAGGCTGAAAGGCCTCAGGAGTTTGTCGATACACTTGTTCGCTGGATCGCGCGCTCCTAGCTACCCAATCTTTTTCAACAGCAGGCTTGCCCAGGTTTCTCTTTCGCCGCGACTAACTTCACGTAGCCCGTATTTTTCAGCTTCATAGAGAAGTTCGGAAATGTCATGCGTATAAAAACCGCTGAGTAGCAGCAGGGCATTTTTATCCAGATAGCTGTCGTACGCCTTCATTTCCGCCAGCAATACATTCTTGTTGATGTTGGCCAGGATTATATCAAATAACCCGTCGATTTTTACTTCAGAAATTTTTCCCTGTTGTAACGAAACATTAGCCGTGCCGTTGACTTCGATATTTTCATTACCGTTGATAACACTCCATTCATCAATATCAAACGCGACAACTTCGCGTGCTCCCAGCTTTGACGCCATGACCGACAGGATCGCTGTGCCGCAGCCAGCATCCATTACGCGTTTGTTTTGATGATCAATATCCATCTGGGCTTTGATCATCAGGTAAGTGGTCTGATGATGTCCCGTACCGAAGGACATCTTGGGTGTTATGATAATTTCAAAAGGGAATTTCTTTTCAATTATATGGAATGACGCGCGGATCAAACATCGGTCGTCGACGATAATCGGCTCGTAACTTTTCTCCCACTCTTCGTTCCAGTTTCGCTTCTCTTCCCGCGAAAATGAAAATTCAAGCTGTGTATGTAAGGAGTAACGATCCTTAATCTCCGTTACTATGTCGTTATCAAAACGTTCTTCTTCCACATAAGCTTCGAAACCATTTTCATTTTCCATGAAAGTGTCAAAACCTGCTTCGGCTAGTTCTGCGATAAGCATCTCAGAAAATTCACTGTCGCACCGAACAAGCAGCTTTGTGTAATACATGGTGTTGTGGTTTGCGGGATCAGGCACCTTTGATCACCTCAGTAAATTCGCGTGATTTCAATGACGCGCCACCGACCAGGCCTCCGTCAACGTCGGGGCAGCCAAATAGTTCTTTTGCATTTCCGGCGTTCACGCTTCCTCCATACAAAATGGAAATATTGTCTGCAACATCTTTTCCGTACTTCCCGGCGATATGTTTTCGTATAACCGCGTGCATGTCCTGCGCCTGCTGGGCAGTTGCTGTTTTACCAGTGCCAATAGCCCACACCGGCTCGTAAGCCACCACAATTTTCTGAATGGTGGTTGCGTCAAGGTGGAAAAGTGCTTCTTCAACCTGTTGTGTCACGAGCTTTTCATGTTGGTTTTTTTCCCTCACGTCAAGAGGTTCGCCGCAGCAGAAGATTGGAGTCAGAGCGTGCTTCAGCGCCACGTCGATTTTTTTTGCAAGTAATCCAGAGTCCTCGCCGTGATATTGTCTGCGCTCACTATGCCCAATGATTACGTAAGGGATATTCATGCCCTGTAGCATTGGCGCGGATACTTCACCTGTGTAAGCACCCCATTCGTGCTGACTGCAATCCTGGGCGCCGACTGAAATGCGCGTGTTGTTACCCAGCATGTTGCGGATATAGCCTAAGTACGGAAACGGAATGCAAAAAATAACCTTCACATTTCCTGTTACCTCGTCTCCGACCATTCCCATTATTTCAGACGCAAGGATGTTGGCTTCGTGAAGGGTCTTGTTCATTTTCCAGTTACCGGCAACAATTTTTTGACGCATAGTTTGTGTTCGTTAAAGATTGGGCTCCAAATATAACTTTTCGTTGTGAAGTTTTCGGCTCAAGCCGAACGCTAACGTTTTTGTGGCTTATACTTTGATTCTCTGAATAATTCCTGCGCATCACTTATCGCCATCAGCTCCGGCAGCGTTGTTTGTGGGTGCGATTTCATATAAGCTTCTACAATACGCCAGCCGATCCATTGAGCAATCCGGCCCGGACATTTTTCCCCGACCTGGATTGTAAATGGTCGTTCGCCCAGATAGTTGCGCTTGTCGATCATGCTTGTCGAATGGATCACCTTGTCCTGGATCAAACGGGCCCAGATCATATCTTCATTCTTCCGCGATCCCCTCATTTCTTCGGCTGTATACCAAAGGAAGACGCTATCAGGAACGCAAGGTAATGTGCGCTTTGCAAAATAGAACGACTTACCGTAAGCGATCATCTCGGCAAGCACAGTTTTGTCTTTCAGATCGCCCTTGTTAAAACGCTCGCTGATACCGAACATCAATATACATGATGGAACGATATCCTCCGGTCCGTATCGCCTCAATAAATATTCATAGATACGGGGTTGATATTTCGCACCGTCGCCTAAATAGAAATCCAGGCTTACCACAATAATGGAATCTGAAACCAGTAAGTCGCTATCGAGCCCGGTTATAATTGTTTTGACAATCGGTGGTTTAAACTCCGGGTAATATGCTTTGATATTTGAGAACGCTTCTGCAAACTGGCTCTTAAGTTGAGAAAGATCGTCGAATACTTTTTCAGTTTCCATCGCGAGTGTATCGAAGCTTGGATGGCGAAACCGGTCGTACAGTTGATTAATAAATGCAGAGTCGTTCGGATACTCATTACGTCTGAAAATGTAATCACGAACTTCCGGATGGCGCGACAAAAAGGATACTAAAGAGGTTTTCGTATCCAGGTTTAAAATACTATCCTGTAGGTCAACAAAATCAAATTGTACTGTCTGAACATCTTCCGGGGTTTCGGCGCAGCTTTCAGTTTCGTCCTCGTTGCATGACCACATAAAAATTGTCATGCTCAGAAGAATGATGAGTCGATTCATGCGTGCAAATATAGCGCGAGTTCGTGTGAGAAAAAGAAAAACTCACCAGGCCGCGAAGCCCGGTGAGCTATTAAAAAAAATTGACCTTACTTGGTATCAAACGTCAGTTGGTCGGAAATATTATCTGGCGTAAGCCTTAAACTTTTCACTTTTCCGCGTACCGTTACGTGAACAAGATTGGATTGATCGTCGTATTCGTTCGTAAGAATATCATTGTACACTGTGATAGTCCGAAACTTTTTTACATTCGGCCCTTCGATATAGAGAACAAATGCATCGCCATCCTGCTCGTGGCCAAGATATTTCAGGGCCTGGCTTTTGTTATCAAGCGTTACTTTAAAACGATCTTTCAGAAAGAATTCAATTATTTGGTCTCTGGTCTGGCCATTTTTAGGATGAAGAATGTCTAGTGTCGGTTGCTTCAGCGTGTTTCGCAGCGTCGTTTCGAAATCGTCGATGAAAACCCGCATCATGATCTCCAGACGTTTATCTTTTTCATCCAACTCGATTTCAGTTACGGTTACATGGATGGGGTGCAGCGTGGAAAACGCAACCAGGAGTTGAAAGAAGTTCGATAAATATGTTAACATGACCATCATGGCGGACTACAGAGCAAAATCATTTCCAAAGTAGTGCAATCTGCGTAAAGCGTCTTTGAAATGCCAACCGTTTACAAAAAATAGGCTGTTTCAAACAGGTCGGATTCACCAGAAACAAAAAATAAACGGTATTATTGGGGCCTTTTTGTACCGGCGGACATGAGTCAGTTTAGAATTTACTTTGATCTCGGCAGAGATCATATACTCGATTACCAGAACGGATATGATCACATATTATTTGTAATCGCATTGTGTGCACTTTACACAACCCGCGAGTGGAAGCAGGTGTTGATCCTTGTTACGGCATTTACGATAGGCCACTCAATTACATTAGCCTTATCAACGCTGGAGGTGATAACAGTCGATAGCGCATTGATCGAGTTTCTCATACCGCTTACAATTTTTGTCACGGCCGTTTCAAACATTTTTAAGAAGGAAGATAGTCTCACCGGCAGCAACATGCAGTTGAATTATTTGTATGCAGCATTTTTTGGCCTGATTCATGGTCTGGGATTCTCAACATTTTTGAAAAGCATCCTGGGTAGAGATAAAAGTATAATATCACAATTATTTGCCTTCAATGTAGGGCTCGAGTTTGGCCAAATAATAATAGTTGTCATATTCCTCGGATCTTGTTTTATTTTGGTCGACTTGATTGGTATAAACCGTCGGGATTGGAAGCTTGTGATTTCATCAGCTGTTGCAGGAATCGCGCTGATCCTGATGAAAGACAAAATGTTTTGGTAAGTATTTATTAACCTAACAATAAATTATGAAGCGTTTTTTGGTTGTGTTATTTGTGCTGACTGTCAACCTTGCGTGGGCCCAGGAAGCAAACAAATGGCAGGGAAAATTTGAACAGCTCGGTCAGACGTTGCCGACGCCGAATGAATATCGTACAGGATCAGGAGCACCTGGTCCAAAATATTGGCAACAACAAGCTGATTATGTAATCAGCGTCGAGCTGAACGACGATAATCAATCTATTACAGGAAGTGAGACAATCACGTATACAAACAACTCGCCTGATGCTCTGAAATACCTTTGGTTGCAGCTTGACCAGAATATTCTGGATGAAGAGAATTCGCTGAAAATGACCAGTACCGGTACCGTTAAGGATTCAGCGACGGCCAAAACTTACGCGCAGGAGGTTTCAGATTTTGATGCCGGATTTAATATCAAAGCGGTTAAAGATGCATCCGGAAAACCACTCCAGTATTTTGTTAACAACACAATGATGCGCGTTGATCTTCCGCAGCCACTAAAGAGCGGTGAGAAAGTTTCTTTCAATATCGATTGGTCATTCAATGTTGTTGACCGCGGTGTTTTCGGACAAAGAAGCGGAATGGAGTATTTCCCTGAGGACGGGAATTATCTCTATACAATCGCACAGTTCTTTCCACGCATGTGTGTTTACGATGACTACCAGGGATGGCAGAATAAACAATTTCTAGGAAAAGGCGAGTTTGCACTCCCATTCGGTAATTATAAGGTGAAGATAACAGTACCAGCAGATCACATGGTTGGTGCGACTGGTGTTTTAAAGAACCCACAGGATGTCTTGACGAAAACTGAGTTGGAGAGATTCGAGCGCGCGAAAACATCCTTTGACAAGCCGGTGATCATCGTTACACAGGACGAAGCTATTGCGAAAGAGAAAACGAAATCAAAACAAAAGAAGACATGGGAGTTCCATGCTGATAATGTGCGGGATTTTGCGTTCGCTTCTTCACGTAAGTTTCTCTGGGATGCGCAAGCAGTGAAGATCGGCGACAAAACGCCGTTGGCAATGTCGTATTATCCTAAGGAAGGAAACCCGCTTTGGGAACAGGAATCAACAAAAGCCGTTAAGAACACACTTGAGGTTTATTCCCGCATGACAATTGATTATCCATATCCGGTCGCGATCTCTGTGCATTCTGCCAGCATCGGAATGGAGTACCCGATGATCTGCTTCAACTATGGTCGTCCAAAGAAGGATGGTTCGTTTACACCCCTGCAAAAGCAGGGAATGATCGGTGTTATTGTTCACGAAGTTGGACACAACTTCTTCCCGATGATCATCAACAACGATGAACGCCAGACAACGTGGATGGATGAAGGTATCAACAGTTTTGTACAGCTTGTGACCGAGCTGGAACGGTATCCCGAAATTGACTGGACGCGCGGAAAACCTTCTGCTCTCGTCGGTTATTTTAAAGGAGATCCTTCGTTGATGCGTCCCTTAATGGTAAACTCAGAACAGGTTATAAAGTTTGGTCCCGAGCAGTATCAGAAAGCAGCAACAGCCCTTTATATCATGCGCGAAACTGTAATGGGACCGGCGTTGTTTGACAAAGCTTTTAAAGAATATTCTCAACGCTGGGCATTTAAACATCCGAAGCCTGCAGACTTTTTCAGAACAATGGAGGATGCTTCGGCAGTTGACCTTGACTGGTTCTGGAAAGGATGGTTCTATACAACAGATGTCTGCGATCAGACGCTGGAAGATGTGAAGTGGTACAAGCTTCG
>DASPJN010000141.1:0-20129 GCA_035628595.1 Chryseosolibacter sp. | reverse complement strand
GCGATAATGCGGGCCCGCCGGATGGACTAACCACGGGTCAACTCCGCGGCATTGTAGACCGGTCCCGCCGCGAGCGCGATTTCTGGGTGATTATGGTCGGCGCTATGTACATTTTGCAGATGGTCGACGCGCATGTGGACGCCCACCTGAAAGAATTTGATCTCAATCCAAACCTGCAGGTAAGCGTTCAGCCGATGCTCGAGCAGGATCAACTCATAGGTCGCCAAACCGGCGCTTCATTAATTGTTAAATTCTAATCACATCTCTTTTCGGGATTATGAAAATTGCACTTGTCGGGTACGGAAAAATGGGCAAGATCATCGAAAAGGTTGCCATTTCCAGAGGCCATGAAATCGTTGCCCGCATCGACGTAAGTAACAATAATCAACTCGACACTGTAAAGGCGGATGTTGCTATTGAATTTTCACATTTTGCAGCTGCCTTCGAAAATATCAGCAAGTGTCTTCATAAGGGTATCCCTGTTGTTAGCGGTACAACTGGCTGGCTGGAGCGGAAACATGAGATCGATGAATTGACAGCCAAACTGAACGGATCTTTCTTTTACGCATCCAACTACAGTCTCGGTGTCAATATCTTTTTCAAGATTAACGAGTATCTGGCATCGATGATGAAAAATCTCGATGATTACGGTATTGCATTGGAGGAGATTCATCACACCGAAAAGAAGGATTCACCCAGCGGAACAGCAATCACGCTCGCTGAAGGAATTCTGAAACATCATTATCAGAAAAAAAAGTGGGTTAACAAGAAAGCATCTTCCCCGGAAGAACTTGAGATTAAGTCGTTACGAGTCGATCAGGTTCCAGGTACCCATTCGGTAAAATACAGTTCCCCAATTGATGACATCGAAGTAAAACATACGGCACACACCCGCGAGGGCTTTGCTCTTGGGGCCGTGATGGTAGCTGAATGGATCAAATCCCGGAAAGGGGTATTAAATATGAACGACTTCCTGAAATTTTAGCGATAATCTTGCGACATATCGTCTGGTAAGTCATTTCAATCAAATCGAAGAAAATTACCGTTATTTGAGGCCTTTTAATCAGTAGACAAATGAACTGGCAGTTCTGGAAAAGAAAAACGAAAGAAGATACCGCGGAGGCAGCTCCAAAATCAAAAATGCGCGAATGGTGGGACGCGGTCCTCTTCGCTGTCGTAGCAGCGACATTGATCCGATGGCTGATCATGGAGGCTTATACGATCCCAACACCATCGATGGAAAACTCTTTATTGGTCGGTGACTTTCTTTTCGTGAGCAAGTTTCATTATGGAACCCGCACAACAACTACGCCGCTCCAGGTGCCATTAACGCATCAGAAGATTTGGCTTACAGATATTCCATCTTACGTTGAGTGGATCAAACTACCGCAATACAGACTACCCGGTATTTCACACGTCAAGCGCAATGACGTTGTCGTATTCAATGTACCACCAACAGAACTGAACGACTTCGTTAAATACCCCGTGGACTTAAAAACGAACTACATCAAGCGTTGCGTGGCGATTCCAGGAGATATAATCTCGATTAACAACCAGGTAGTGACAATAAATGGAGAACCTGGTGAAACGCCGCCCGGAATGCAATACAGTTATACGATGCTGACAAAAGGCGTGATCAACGAAAGAAATTTTCGTAAGCTGGATTTGGATGAAGAAGATTATGCGCTGGCGTACCAGACGAGCGATGGAAAGATCGCATACCGGGTTTTCTTAACCGAGGAACGATACAAGTCAATCATGGCGGCAAAGCCCGCGTTTATATTGTCACTGACGAAAGAAATCCGTGACGAAAAAGACACGCTACCGTACTCTCCTTATTACAACGCCTACACGAAAAACATAAACCCAAACATGCAATGGTCTCAGGATAATTTCGGGCCATTATGGGTACCACAGGAAGGAAAATCCATTAGTATCAATGATTCAACCCTGACACTATACGCGAATATGATTATCAACTACGATCATAACGAAGACGCAAAAGTGGAGAATGGGAAACTTGTTATTGATGGAAAGGAAGTGACCGAGTATACATTCAAGCAAAACTATTATTTTATGATGGGTGACAACCGTCACAATTCACTCGACTCGCGTTACTGGGGATTTGTGCCTGAAGACCACATCGTGGGCAAGGCATTTTTTATCTGGCTTTCCCTTGACAAGAACGCTGATTTCTTCAACAAGATCAGGTGGAACCGCTTCTTTAAGCTTATTGAATAGTACACATAAAACAATGTATGTAGGGTTGTCTTCATGGCAACCCTTCTTTTTTGCCCGTGTCTACCTACCAGTCAATTTCGGGTAGCCCTTTGCTTTGCAGATATTTATTCGCTTTACTGAAGTGCTTGCAGCCAAAAAAACCTCTGTCGGCACTGAAAGGCGATGGATGCGCTGACATCAATACAAGGTGTTTGCTCCTATCGATGATCTCCCCTTTCTTCTGCGCGTACGCTCCCCATAAAAGAAAGACGACATGATCTTTTTCCTCTGATATTTTACGGATCACAGCGTCTGTGAATTGTTCCCACCCTTTATTTTGATGTGAGCCTGGCGTGGAGGCGCGCACGGTTAAGGTTGCGTTCAACAGCAATACCCCTTGTGATGACCATCGCGACAAATCGCCCGAAGGTGGAATTGGCTTTCCAAGGTCTTTATTGATTTCCTTAAAAATATTCACAAGTGAAGGTGGTGTGCGAATTCCATCGCGCACGGAAAAACATAATCCATTTGCCTGCCCGACTCCGTGGTAAGGATCCTGACCAATGATGACGACCTTAACGTTGTCGAAAGTACACGCATCGAAAGCTTTGAATATTTCTTTTCCTGGTGGAAAAACAGTTTGCGACTGATATTCATTCTTTACAAAGGCAATCAGCGTTTGAAAATATGGCAAGGTAAATTCTTCACCAAGTCGTTGTTTCCATGAATCTTCAATACGTACATCCATATCCATTCGCGCGAAGAAATTCAATTCCGGAAACAATCAAAACGAAGGGGTATTATTAATTATGAAATTGCTGCAACCAGGAAGCGTTTCGCGTAAGAACGAGCCTGTAATTTATTGACAAATAGCAACTTGAAAGAATTTGCTATCAACGAGCAGGAATTTAAAAAAATTAATACTTTTGAGTCGTATGGTAACTGAAATCACCCAAGGTATTAAAGTGAGCGTCGAGACAGAGTATCAACCGGCATACTCGAGTCCAAATCAGTACCATTACGTTTTCACCTACCGGATCACAATCGAAAATCAAAGCGAAAGTACCATTCAATTGATGCGCCGCCATTGGCATATTCACGATGCCGGCTTTACCAGTCGCGAAGTTGAAGGCGAAGGTGTCGTCGGTCAGCAGCCTGTGTTGGAACCCGGGCAAACACATCAGTATGTATCCGGTTGCAATCTGAAATCCGGAATCGGCAAGATGGTCGGCACGTATCTCATGGAACGGGTGGTTGATGGAACAAAAATGCAGGTGAATATTCCGGAATTTACAATGGTTGCACCCATACGCCTGAATTAATTGTCAACCAGGACTTTTCAGGTTTTCTCGTATTTGTCTTATTGGTTAAACGCGGTTGACGAACATTCGCTTCATTCACCATTTTTCTTTGATTTCTACACGCATGTTGTAAAATCGCCAGCCGCAAAACATGACTTGGCGGAAAAACTGCGTCAGCAACTAATAAACGACACGCGGCTCATTCATGTTGACGATCCCGGTTCCAAAAAACCAGCAAAACGCGCGGTGGGGGAAATCGCAAAAAATGCGCTCAGTACAGCACGATACAGTTCACTTTTCAATCGCATTATTACCCGATACAAATGCAAGAACATCATCGAGCTGGGAACCAGCTTTGGTATTAACACACTATACCTTGCAGCAGATCCTTCTGTGAATGTGGTTACGATTGAAGGAAGTAAGGCGATTGCAGAAATAGGCTCGCTTACACTGCAGTTCGCAGGCGCAAAAAACATCAAACTCCTTGAGGAAAATATTGACGCTGCCCTTCCGGCACTTCTCCAGACGATGCGGAAAGTTGATTTTGTTTTCATGGACGCAAATCATACCTGCGATGCAACCGTAAGATATTTCAAGCTGCTGTTGAAAAACATTCATCATAAAAGTGTGATTGTCGTTGATGACATTCACTATTCTGCTGGCATGGAGCGGGCCTGGAAAGAGATTAAGGATCACCCGCTTGTTCATTCATCCGCCGACGTTTACCGATGTGGTATCCTCTTCTTCGATCCATCACTCAACAAACAACACGTTATCTTACAATTCTAGACGTTGATTAACAGAAACATAAGGTTTATTTTTGCAGCTTAAAGATTGACATGACCGACTTCAGCAATAAGCAACCTTCTACTTCTCCTAAGAAAACAAACAAGTCCACGATCATAATTGCTTTAATGGCGATCGTGATCATCATTCAGGGAATAAAGATCTACCTCGATTCCCGCGAAAAGCAGCAGGTAGTTGCACAGTTAACCACAACTGAACAGGAGCTTGCAAGCACGATGCAGCGGCTTCGCGAAATCAGAACGGAGCTCGATAATAAAATTGCAGAAGTGACGAAGTTGGGCGGCGACATCGCTGATTTGCAGACAGCGAAGGCTGAAATTGAAAATGAGCTGATGCGGAATAAGAGAGCGACCGGAAAAGAGATAAAGGTTTTGAAGGATCGTGTTGAAGGCTACGAAATATTATTGAAGAATAAGGACGAAGAGATCGAGCAACTCAAGTCAGTGAACAAGGAACTGTTGACCGAAAACAAGTCGCTTAAATCACAGAAGAATGTATTGGGTGATTCAATTAAACGTCTCGGGCAAACGAAGGAACAGCTGGCGACGAAAGTTGCCATTGCATCGCAGCTAAAGGCAGAAAACATTCGCGTTCTGGCGCTGAATGACCGAGGCAAGGAACGCGAATCACCTTTCCGCGCAAAGCAGATCGACAAGTTGAGGGTAGAATTCAATATCGGTGAAAACAACGTGGCGCCGATTGAGGGTAAAAAGATCATGATCCGAATTCTGGATGACATGGGTCAGGTCATATTCGACGTTGAACGTGGTTCTGGTACTTTCATCTTCAATGGAAAAGAAGAGTTTTTCACCGCATCGCAGGAAATTCTTTTCGATAACACGCGGCAAAAACTGTCGTTTGAATACGATAAAGGCTCGGAGTATTATCAGGGGAACTACAAGCTGGAAGTTTATACCGACGACTACATGATGGGCCGCGCCGACTTCTCTGTAAGATAATAGCTGATTTTCAGTTACTTACCTTTAGGTGAAGGCTATGGAATCATGCCATTCCTGTGGATTTTTTCTCACGTTTTGAGGCTTTTTAGTGGATTTTCTATACCTTTGCCCCCTCAAAACTAAATTATCATGAAAAATTACGAGACGGTATTCATTCTAAATCCCGTTTTGTCTGAGGACCAGGCAAAGGATACTGTCGAAAAATTCGTGAAAGTGTTGAAAAAAGGTAATGCAGAAATCCTCAACAACGAACAGTGGGGATTGAAAAAACTTGCTTACCCAATCAACAAGAAGTCAACCGGCTTCTACAACTTGATCGAGTTCTCGGCAGAGCCAACATTGGTAGCAACACTCGAAACTGAGTACAGACGAGACGAATCAGTTATGCGCTTTCTAACAACTGCGCTTGACAAGCATGCGATTACGTACAACGAACGCAGACGCAAAGGCGAATTCAAAAACAAGGAAAAGAAAGCTAAGAAAACCCAGGAGGAGTTTGCAGGATGACACTGATGAACGAACCAATTAAGCGCGCTGAGATTAAACCGAAATACTGCCGCTTCAAGAAGAATGGAATCAAGTATATCGATTACAAAGATCCAGACTTCCTGTTGAAATTTATCAATGAACAAGGAAAGATCCTGCCGCGCAGACTTACTGGAACAAGCTTAAAGTTTCAGAAGAAAGTAGCACAGGCTGTTAAGCGTGCACGCCACCTGGCGATCCTTCCTTACGTTGGTGACTCATTAAAGTAATCTCTAACCTTTAAAGATAAACGAACATGGAAGTGATTTTGAAACAAGACGTTCAAGGGCTTGGCTATAAAAATGACATCGTAAAGGTGAGAGCCGGATACGGAAACAATTTCCTTATCCCGAATGGCCTGGCATTGATTGCCAACGATTCAAACAAGAGAGTTGTAAACGAAAATATCCGTCAGGCTGCCCATAAGGCTGCAAAGCTTAAGCAAGATGCTGAAGCAGTTGCTGCAAAGGTTGGGGAGATGATCATTGAAATCAAAACAAAAGCTGGTGAAAGTGGGAAAATCTTTGGTGCCATTACTGCCCTGCAGATTTCTGATGCTCTCAAGGCGAAAGGTTTTGATATCGATCGTAAGAAAGTTATTCTGAAGGAAAGCCCTAAGCAACTTGGCACGTACAACGCTACACTTGACCTCCACAAGGAAGTGAAGCATGAAATTAAGGTGCAGGTTGTCGGAGAATAATCCGAGCACAACACATAAAAAAAGCTGTCGCGAGACAGCTTTTTTTATGTCCTTACTTTAGAATCAACACTAGTTAACCTTGATAAGCTCGACTTCAAAAATGAGTGTCGAGTGAGGAGGAATCGCACCACCTGCACCGCGCTCACCATATCCAAGTTCAGAAGGAATGTAAAGAATCGCCTTCCCTCCTTCTTTGATCAATTGAAGCCCTTCTGTCCAGCCGCGAATTACCTGATTCAACCCGAATGTTGCGGGCTGACCACGTGACACTGAACTATCAAAGACAGTTCCGTCAATAAGTTTACCTGTGTAGTGTACGGTAACATTGCTGGTCGGGCCAGGATTCTTTCCTGTTCCTTCCTTCACGATCTCATATTGCAGACCGCTCCCGGTTTCGTTCACGCCTTCTTTCTTTTTGTTTTCTGCCAAAAAGGCCAGGCCTTCTTCTTTCGCTTTAGCTGTTTTTCTTTCCATAGTTTTGGTCATGTATTGTTGAACAATCGTTTGGGCTTCGCCGGGTTGAATCTTAAGCGGCTTGTCTTTTACAACATCCTCAATGGCAGCAATAAAATTGTCAGCGTCCAGGGAATCAAAGCCCTGGGAGGAAATATTTGAGGCGATCATAACGCCGAGGCAATAGCTGGCGAGAGCTGGCGTGCTTTCAAGATCGACAGTGGAGGCTGCGGTCAGACTATCGAGCTTCATTTTGAGTTGTGTTACCTGCGACTGCAGGCGCTGATTTTCGCTCTGCAGTTCTTTCTTACTCTGCGCGAACACTGTTGATCCTACTGCGGTTATCAGTGTCAAAACAATTAATCTCATGTGTTAATAAATTAAAGCTCAAATAAAACGATAATTCGGCGATAAAAGAATCACATAATAACGGAACCATAAGCGGGCGTTTTCACCCGCATTCGATGGTTAAAGATATCTTTCTATCTTACAAACATGATCAGGAGGCTGCTCAGGACGTTAATCGAATGGATCAAGCTGATCCTTAAACGCTACCTCAGATATGAGGCTGAGGATCTCTCTTACTACATTACTATAGTGATCGCGATCTTTGCTTTCAGTCTAGGACTAGGCCTGTTTATTGAGCTAACGGAAAACCTTCACGAAAATGAGCTTGAACCTCACGATACTTCCATAGCCCTTTTCATACAGTCGTTCCGTTCCGATGGTTTGACTTCTTTTTTTCGCTTTGTCACAGACCTCGGTGACCGATATGCGTACATTATCATATCTGTCTTATTGACGACCTTTTTCTGGTTCCGGTTCAAGAACTGGAAGTTTTCGGTCCAAATGATCATGATACTAGTCCTTGCCAGTCTTTCCAACGTCATGCTGAAGCAGTTTGTAAACCGTGAACGACCAGATGTTGAACATCTCGTAGAAGTTAACACACTTAGCTTTCCCAGTGGGCATTCGATGAGCGCGATGGCTTTTTATGGTTTTTTATTTTACTTCTGCACTCGAATGAAAATGAATCATGTTGTAAGAATTTTACTCATGTCGTTCCTGTTAATAATCATTGCGAGCATCGGGTTGAGCAGAGTTTACCTGGGCGTACATTACCCCTCGGACGTCGCAGCCGGATTCATGGGCGGATTGATATGGGTTGCTTGTTCGGCTGTCGTCTTCAACGTGGTTCAACTTTACAGGCGAAAGAAAAAAGGAGACCAGGAACCAGTGACTTAATTTTCATTTCTGGAAAAATAATAAATGTATTATGGAGCAAATAAAAAATAAAGTAATCCTGATCACAGGTGGAAGCAAAGGTATCGGATATGGAATTGCCGAAGCGCTCGTGCATCAACACGCGAAGGTAGCGATCACAAGCCGGACACAGGCTTCCGCTGACAAGGCAGCAGCACAGCTAAATAAAATCGGAAAAGGCGAAGCCATCGGCATTGCTGCAGATGTTCGTACATCAGATTCACAACAACAGGCAGTCAGCGTGATACTCCGCAAATGGGGAAAGCTTGATGTTCTCGTGGCCAACGCCGGCCTTGGATATTTTGGATCCATTGAAAGCCTTAGCGAAGAGCAATGGCGCGAGACAATCGATACGAACCTCACGGGGGTTTTCCATAGTGTGAAAGCATCTGTGGCAGCGTTGAAAGACTCCAAAGGATATATTATCACTATTGCCAGTCTTGCCGGTGCTAATTTCTTTGCCGGAGGCTCGGCTTATAACGCGAGTAAGTTTGGACTGGTCGGGTTTACGCAGGCAATCATGCTGGACCTTAGGTCTCAGGGAATAAAGGTGACGACCATTATGCCTGGTTCAGTCGCAACGGAGTTTGGTGGCGAATCATCAGAAGGCAATTGGAAAATACAACCGGAAGATCTTGGCCAAATGGTTGTTGATCTGCTTCGGATGCATCCGCGCACGTTGCCCAGCAAGATAGAAGTCCGGCCAAGTATTCCATCAAAATAATCGATACCACTTCTTTGAACTTCCAAGTTATAAAAGAACGTTTTTAATTTATCTTTGCTATCCTAAAATATCCACATGAAGATTGCCGAAATCCACACAAAGAAGGGCGTGATGAAAATTAAGTTTTTCGAAAAGGACGCTCCTAACACAGTTAAGAATTTCATTACACTCGCTGAGAAGAATTTTTACGATGGACTAACGTTCCACCGCGTTATACCAAACTTTGTCATCCAGGGCGGATGTCCAAACGGAATCGGTAACGGCGGTCCTGGTTACCAGATCGACTGCGAGCTCTCAGGTGACAATCAATATCATGACCGCGGTGTATTATCAATGGCTCATGCCGGACGGAACACAGGCGGATCACAATTTTTCATTTGCCACAATCGTCAAAATACACAGCATCTGGATCGTAATCATACGGTGTTCGGTAAAGTTTATGAAGGTCTTGATGTCATCGACACGATCAAAGCGGGCGATGTGATGGAGAAAGTAGTGATCAAGGATGAAGCACAATGAGTGAACTTCTTTATAAGAAAAGTGAAGAAATTGTCAATGCCATAACACATGGTATTGGCGTTTTGCTTTCTATAGCTGCTCTTGTCATTCTTGTCGTTTTTTCAGCAATAGACGGCACTGCCTGGCATGTTGTAGGTTTCGCCATTTTCGGTTCATCGTTAATAATTTTGTATCTGGCGTCGACATTGTATCATAGCTTTACAAACATCCGCACGAAACGTTTGTTCCGGAAGTTCGACCACATGTCTATCTTCTTACTGATCGCAGGAACGTACACGCCCTTCTGCCTTGTCGCATTGCCCGGCTGGATCGGATGGACAATCTTCGGTATTACATGGGCCTGTGCAATTACCGGAATTGTGTTCAAGGCATTTTATACAGGAGCACATGAACGCGTATCGACTTTCCTTTACATCGCCATGGGTTGGCTGATCGTTCCCGCGATCTGGGAATTATATAATTCCATAACAACAGAAACCTTTACATGGCTGATTACCGGAGGATTGTTCTACACCGCCGGAACGTATTTTTTCGTAAACGATCTTCAAAATCGTTTTTATCACAGCATCTGGCATCTCTTTGTGCTTGCAGGCAGTATTTCTCACTTCTTCGCGGTGCTGAACCTGTTGGGTAATCGCTAAGCAACGTTAGCCCTACTCTTTTCTTTGATTTTTTGTTGCAGGAAGTTTTCGAGATGCAGCGTCTCAACGGGTGTCAGGCTTTGAATCTCGATTGAAACCAGCTCGCTATGAAAATTGAAAATCTCGCGAATTGATTCGACGCTCAATGACACTTCCATCGTGTTAAGCTTTTCAAATTGCTCTCGCGTATAAATATAGATCTTACGCATCATCTCATCGGTGTCAAACGAAAACGAAAGTGCGTAAAGGTCATGCATGGAAACATAAACGTCTTTCTTTGTCCTGCCTGCACGGTCGCGTTCAATATAATTCAGGCTCATGTCAGAAATCGAAATAGCGTACTCGGTCCTGAAATTCTTGATCATTTTAATCACATTTCCTCCAATCACGATGACGAAAACAACAAGGATAAAACCGACAATGAAGTATCCGAAAAATCCAAAGTCGGAAAAGTTTGCACCTTCAAAAATTGCGAACAAAACAGTAAGAAAAACCGTAACAAAGCAAATTAGAAACAGTGGGCCGTAGCCTACGGGATTACGCCACGTGAGTTCAGCCTTCGTCCCGTAGTCGAGTAGCTTGTACTTTTGCGATAGTGTAATGCTTGTGTTTTCACGAACGGGTATCTGTGAAAGCCGTACCGAGGATTTTATTTTTTCAATTTCAGCTTTCGCATCCTCTTCCTTGTTACGCTTTAACAATTCCCATGTCCCACCATCCTTCTTCTGCAAATAGACATGATAGCGATAATATGTTCTCGAACTCCCTCCGCCGCTACTACTGGTTTCATGCTTCTTAACCTTGATCATAAAATCCTGGATCTCATCGTAATAGATGTACGCTGTCTTGATCTCGGAAACTTGCTGATTGATCTGAACTCTGCCCTTGGCGTTATCAAAGATAATCTCGTCAGGAATTGTACGTGCCTGGATGTCGGGTAACTTTAATCCCGATACAACGGCAATCAGTCCGAACGTCGGAAACATAAAAGTCATGACTTTCATCAAAAAATCCTCTTTTTCCGAAAAAAGAAAGAGGCCTAAACCGACAAGGATAAACACTGATCCGACAAAAACAAACATAAGACGGCCACAGCCAGCGCTTTCACGTTTAAAAACAATTCGATCCGGGTTTATGATCTTATAGCTGAATGGCATATCTCTTTATTATCCTGCAAAATATCGTTCATCACCCCGGCAGGCAATACCCGAAAGACGCAATGTCACGTACCGGACAACCACAAACTTTTCTGTTTCACACAGAAGAATTCCCCTTCTTATTCAGTAACTTGATCACCATTATGAGCAAAAAACTTGTTTTTGTTGTTGAGGATAATCCGGTACAACAAAAAATGTTGCAAGTACATTTTGAGCAGATGCTTGGGGATTACACCGTGAAAACATTCTCAAACCCTGATGAAATGTTTCAGCACCTGAAGGAGAAGCCGTTTACAGTAGTGCTTGATCATTTTTTTGATGATAAGCACGCAAAAACCGGGTTGCACTTTCTGAAAGAACTGAAGAAAAACCATGCTAACATTCCGGTCATTTATTACACAACGCTCGATGATAGCGAAGTAAGATCAGCGGTGATGAACCTTGGCGCGGAACAGTACATTATCAAGGACTCAGCCTCGCTTGTAAGGTTACGAACAGCGCTTGATTCGATCGCAGAAAAACAATCGAAAAAAGGCTTCCTTTCTAAATTATTTGGAGGCTAACCGCGAACCCAACGGTATGGTTACACGAAAGACGCTTCCTTTATCGGGTGTACTTTCGACCTGAAGATCACCGCCAGCCTCTTTTAAATATTCTCTGCAAAGGGCAAGTCCCAGTCCGGTTCCTTTTTCATTCATCGTTCCCGTTGCACTTACAGTAGTCCGCGAAGCAAAAAGATCATCGCGTTTTTCGACACTCATCCCGACACCCTGGTCGCATACTTCGATGATCAAACTTCCACCTTTCATCGAGGTTGCTATGTTTATTTCTCCACCTTCAAAAGAAAACTTGATGGCATTAGAGATCAGATTCCTTAGCACAAGATTCAGAATGTTCTTATCCGCTAAAATTTCAGTTGCTTCTGATAAATTGTGATGGACTACAAGGTTCTTGTTCGTCGCGATTGTTCTGACCAGCCGAATATTTTCTTCCACAGCTGTCTTCAGATCGAACGGCTCAACCTTTGCGTGGATACCTTTCATCTGGCTGGCCGTCCAGTACAAGACATTCTCGACCATCATAGAAGTATTGTTCAGATCGCTTTCAATATAACGCGTGTAGCTTCGGAAATCGTCCTGGTCGATTGCACCCTGATTCAGAATTTGCAACATTCCCTTCAAAGAATTCAACGGACTTTTTATATCGTGCGACATCACAGAGAGAAGCTTCTCTTTCACTGCATTTGCCTTGACCAACTCACCACTTCGTTCTTCAACCATTCTCTCAAGATTCTGATTCATGTGCTCAAGGTGTTGGTACGATTTCGCATAGTGGTTTGCCAATAAATAGACCTGGAACAGCAAGAACACCAATACGCCCAGCTCAACCATGTACATAAAACTGATGTCAACGGGAAAGAACCGCGAGTTCTTTAATATCTCCGCAAGGATAAAAGGAAACGATGCGAGTACACCAAAAAGAATAACACGCGCATCGCTACTGCCAGCCCGCCACGCGCGATGAATACTGAATATTGCGTAGACAAATCCGAGTAACAACGCAACGTGACAAATCTCAAGAAGCTGACCATACATGTATTGAGGCGAAACGATCACTGCAATGCAAAGAAAGATAGCTACGCCGGAAAAAATATAGATCGGTCTTCTCGGTGCGACCGGTTGGAATAAATGATAAACGTATAATGGGAAAAGCGCTACGATTGCATACACGCTTCCGAACTCTAACTTCTTCCAGAACTCCCAGGCGACACCGGGAAAGATGTCGGGAAGCAAGAATGACCCGCCATGAACAATCAATGACCGAAGGGCCACGCCCAGGCAGATCAAGGCAAGCCACAGGTAAGGCTTTCCGCGGTGGTAGAGAAAATACAAGATCAACTGGTAGATGCACATTGCCACAAGGCTGCCTGCAAAAAAATTCTCAACGCCATTGCGCCGGTTTTGTGCAGTAAAAATTTCAGACGAAAAATTCAGAATGGGTGTGCCCGCAATGCCTCCGCTGAAGTAAGAGTAGTTGGCTACCTGAATCAGTACATCTACTTGTTCTGCGCCATCAGGTAACGGAACAAGCGTTGACCCAAGTTTCGGTTCGTATTTCCCGGCATCACTTGATACCAAACCAGACTGCGCGGCCACTCTGCCATTCATATATACACAAGCAGAAGCGTTAACGATTGGCAGGTAAATGGTCAGGCCACGGTGTTGCGGGGGGAGTTGCATGCGTAGCCTATACGTTGCAAACCCTAACGGATTATAATCACCCTGACGATGCCAGGAGCCTGGAACCTGAATGTCTGTCGACGCGTGGAAGTCAATCTCGTGAGGTTCAAGCAATTTGCTCCAATAAAAATCCCATGACCCGGCGAGCGAGATGGCTTCACCATCCAGAATGTGTGAACGCAAATCAATGGAGCCATTTTCAACTTCCGGTTGCCCAAAAACCGAAATTGAAATAAACAGGAGCAAGATGACGCAATAACGTCGAATAAAAATTGAAGGCACCAGGCAGGGTTTAAAGCACAATGCACTAATAAGTTACGGAACTCTGTCCGTAAATCAAATCGTGAAAAATCATGCTAACATATTGATGTGACACCAAGCGGCCATTAATACAATTAATCAAACTTTAATCGCATTCTAACGAAACGGAGACAGATGTTACAGTTTCATGATATATATTCGCAGCACCTTATAGAGAGGTTTTTTTAGGTTAAAAAGCAGTAGCGAAGATGTCACTACTGCTTTTTTTTATCGCTCTCTGATCCAGATGTTCCGGAAGCTGATGGCCTTGCTGGGATCTCCGTGATCCTGCAAGCTGATCGGCGCTTTTTCATGTGCCTCAAAATACTTAGGGTGGCCGATATATGCGGTGTGACCCCGTATCTCAAAGTTGTCCTGAATCAACACGCCGTTATGAAAAACTGTAACACGCGCTGGGGCGAAGAGTGATCCATCCGGATTAAATCGTGGCGCTGAATATGTTACGTCGTACACGTTCCACTCACCAGGTTTCCTCATCGCATTGACCATTGGCGGGTTCTGCTTGTAAATACTGCCAGCCTGACCGTTGACGTAAGTTTCGTTTTTATAGCTATCCAGAATCTGCACTTCATACCAATATTCAGGAATCTTCAGATCATCACTCAGATCCTGAAGAAATAGCCCGCTGTTGCCACGCGATTGGCTTTCACCCTGGATGTCCGAAGGGATTCGCCATTCAATATGTAACTGATAGTCGCCAAACTTCTGACGCGTACTGATATCACCTGTGCCTTTTTCCACAGTTAACACGCCATCTGCAACCCGCCATTTCGCCGGGCTCCCATCGCGGCTTTTCCACTTCGACAAGTCATCTCCATCAAAAAGAACAATAGCATCAGACGGTGGTAGTACCATTCCCACGTAAGGCCCGGGATCAATAACTTTGGGAACGGGTTGCCAAAACTCAGTCATGCCCGGTTGCATCGTGTTCTGAACTGACGCAACCTGATTTGGCTGCAAGCGATCGAGGGTTCCGCTATATTGTTTCGACTTGATTGTGATTGTGACGGAAAGCTTATCACCATTCATAATACCCCTTCCGCTGTTCATGGCATCCTTCGTAGCAAAATTAAAAGTGAATTTATTCCCGTCGATTTTTCCGTTCGTGATGTTGAAAGTGCCATCGCCAGTAGTGATCGACCCGACTAACGTGTTCCCCCGGTCTGTCAGCTCGAGCGCAACATCCATGTTGTTTAATTTTCCTGCCCAACGGCCTGTGAAGTCCCCGGCATACATGGTTGTTGTCATAACAATTAAAAAAGGTGTCAATAAATATTTCATAGCACTGATTTACGATGTTGAATGTAAACAATCGCTAGTGATATGTCAACGAGAGATAAATGCAGTTAAGCTCCAACTTTGAAAAAATGCCCCTTATCTTCGCTACCATGGAATTCAGGACAGAAATAATCTGCGATCCGTCTCCTGAAAAAATCGGATTAGAGAGCCCGGTCATAACCGTCGGATCATGTTTCGCGGATGTAATGGGCCAGCGACTTGCAGCGAACAAGTTTAACGTGCTTGCAAACCCTTTCGGAAACATCTACAATCCCATTTCAATACATGCACTCCTCTTAATGGCAATAAAACAATCAGTTCCATCGGAGCAATCTTTTATTCAGCGTAGTGCCATCTGGTACAACGATCATTTCCATTCTGCGTATTCTGCATCAACCAAAGGAGATCTACAGACACAATTAACTTCAATTATTGAACAAGCACACAACCAACTTACGCTTGCAAAATGGCTTATTATTACTTACGGAACGTCATGGGTATATGAAAGAACTGATCGCAAGGAGATTGTCGCAAACTGTCACAAGCTTCCTGCCAGTTATTTCAGAAAAACACTTCTCGAAGAAGGCCAGATAATTTCCTCGTTCTCGCATCTATACGCATATCTTACGAAGCTTAATCCATCCATCAGAATAATCCTTACCGTGAGTCCCGTGCGACATATTAAAGATACATTGGCCTTAAACAATGTTAGCAAATCGCTACTCCGAATTGCATGTCATAAAATTGTGCAACAATACTCAGACGTCGCGTATTTCCCGTCGTATGAATTAATGCTCGATGATCTGCGCGACTATCGCTTCTACAAATCAGATATGATTCATCCGACCGTCGATGCGGAGGATTATATCTGGGAAAAGTTCAGCCACACTTATTTCGATTCCTCAACGAAACATTTTTTGAGCAACTGGAAAGAAATTCAGGCTGCGCTGCGACATAAACCTTTTCATCCTCACGCAGAGGAACATCAGCGATTCATCAAAACGACAATAAGAAAACTTGAACAGCTTCGTGCAAAGGTTGATGTTTCGAATGAGATCGCTCTCTTGCAGCGGCAACTGATCAATCCACCGATGGTATGATTTATTTTCAATAAACAACTGTATGAATGACGTAACAAAAGCCAACCGATTGATCAATTCCACTTCGCCATACCTGCTTCAGCATGCTTATAATCCTGTTGACTGGCACGAGTGGAGCGATGAAGCATTAGTCAAAGCCAAATCACAAAACAAACCGATCCTTGTAAGTATCGGCTATTCGTCGTGCCATTGGTGTCATGTCATGGAACGTGAAGTTTTCGAAAAAGAAAATATCGCATCAATCATGAATGATGCTGTGGTTTGCATTAAGGTAGACCGTGAAGAACGTCCCGATATAGACTCGATCTACATGGAAGCGGTACAGGCAATGGGAATTAACGGTGGCTGGCCGTTGAATGTCTTTCTTACGCCGGATCAGAAACCTTTCTATGGAGGAACATACTTTCCACCCGACCAATGGCTGAACGTGATCAACGGAATCAAAAAAGCATTCAACGAACGACGAACCGAAGTTGAATCCTCCGCAGACGAGCTTACGAAGGCACTTGCCAATCAGAACATCGCGCGTTATAAAAAAGCATACGAGTTCACGGAATTAAAAACCGAGCTTGACCAAACATTCTCAAAACTCGCCAGCGCTTTTGACGAAAAGTGGGGTGGCCTGGATAAAGCGCCGAAGTTTGTAATGCCTTCAGTGTGGCTATGGGCGCTCCGGTATTTTCATATAACCGAAAATCCGGCGGCATTAAAACAGATTCATACGACACTCACCAAGATTGCCTGGGGAGGAATTTATGACCAGATCGGTGGTGGCTTCGCCCGCTACTCGGTGGACGGATATTGGTTTGTTCCTCATTTCGAGAAAATGCTTTACGACAACGCTCAATTAATGTGCTTGTATGCTGAAGCTTACGCGTTAACAAAAGAACCCTTATATAAAACCGTAGTTGAAGAAACTTTTGCATGGTTGCATGCTGAAATGATGCATCCCATGGGTGGATTTTACTCGGCACTCGATGCGGATAGCGAAGGAGAAGAAGGAAAATTCTATGTGTGGAATAAACGGGAAATTGATGCGATCTTGAAACCAGACGCCGCAATCTTTTGCGATTTCTACAATGTGAAAGACGAAGGCAACTGGGAGCACGGCAACAATATTCTACTCAGAACACAGCCTGACGAATTGTTTCTAAAGAAGCATCAGCTAACGTCGGAGGATTGGAATGCGAAGCTAAAGACCATCAAAGATACGCTGCTCGCTGTACGTGATAAACGTGTCCGGCCCGGTCTTGATGATAAAATTATTACTTCATGGAACGCGATGATGATCGTCGGGCTTACAGATGCCTATCGTTATCTCGGAGATGAACGATATCTCCGGGCTGCGACCAAAACTATGCAGTTCATTGAAAATGAGTTGATGGAAGGTTTGGTTATCTATCGCTCCTACAAAACAAAACGTTCGTCAACGACGGGCTTCCTCGATGACTATGCATATGTTATTCAGGCGTGTATCCGTCTTTACCAGGTTACTTTCGACGAGTATTGGCTTCGTCGCGCGGAAAAGCTTTTACATTACACCATCGATCAGTTTCATGATCCGGAGGATGGATTTTTCTTTTACACCAGTAATGAAAATGAAAAGCTCATCGTCAGGAGAAAAGAGATGTTTGATAACGTAATTCCAGCGTCAAATTCAGTAATGGTTCATAATCTTTTTCAACTAGGCGTAATAGCCGGCAACGATCAATGGAAACAACTTGCGGAGGCAATGGCCACGCCCCTCGCCCACCTGATCATCAGCGAACCGAACTATATGTCGAATTGGGCCATTTCATACGCAGAGATTAAACGCGGGCTTGCCGAAGTTGTGATCGCCGCGCCAAACCTGCAGGAGGTGCGGGTTGCTTTTGAAAAGCAGTATCAACCCTTTGCATTATGCATGGGCTCGGAAAAACCGACTACACTAGCGCTGGTCGAAGGCAAAGGCGCCGTTGAAGGAAAGCCTACATTTTATGTCTGTTTCAATAAAACCTGCATGAGACCGGTATTTACTGAGACAGATGCTGTCAAAGAAATCCAGCATGTTTTGAAGTCATAAGGAACAATACATTTCTATTCCTATTTTTACTGACAAACAACTACCAGGTCAGTGGAGATTTTTGAACAGGATAACATTCGCACGTACTTCGCCGATCTATTGTTACCTGTACCTATTCCGAAATTCTTTACTTATCGTGTTCCCGCGATTCTCAATGACGCGGTAATCATTGGCCAGCGCGCTATTGTTCAGTTTGGAGACAGAAGAATACTTACAGGGCTGATTACAAAGATCCATCAGACGCCGCCATCCGAATACGAAGCAAAGTACATCCTTGAATTGCTTGATAGTTACCCGACGGTAAACGAACAACAGTTAAAACTTTTCCAATGGATAGCATCATACTATGCGTGTTCGATGGGCGAGGTAATGAATGCTGCGCTTCCGGCGGGATTAAAACTCTCAAGCGAATCAATGGTTCAGATCAATCCGGCTTTTGATCTGGACGAATCGGGTTTTGATTTCTCCGAAAAGGAAGTAATTCTTTTGCGACGACTTAAACAGGAAACGCTCAGCTACACAGACATTTCAAAACTTCTTGGTGTTAAAAGCATCTACAACATTTTGAAATCCCTATCGGGAAAAGAAGCGATTCTGCTGTTCGAAGAGGTCAGGGAGAAATTCAAACCACGCACAGAAAAAAGAATACGATTGCAGTCGGCCTACGCAAATAACGTTGCTCTTGAAGAACTTTTTAAGAAAATCGAGTCAAAGCCGAAACAGGAAGATGTTCTGCTAAAATTCCTACAGCATGTTCCGGTTACGACCGATGTCGACGCGAACAAACGTGGCATTGCAAAAAAAATGCTCCATGACGAACAGATATCCGACTCTTCATTAAACACATTAATAAAAAATGGAATACTGGAAGAGTTTGAAATAATTGTCCCGCGTTTCGGATTTGAAGAGGACGCCGATCCGTCGAATATCCTTCTCAGCGAAGATCAGGAAAAGGCGCTCCAGGAGATTATCGCCAGCTTCAATGATCACACCGTGTCTTTGCTTCACGGCGTCACTGGAAGCGGGAAGACTGAGATCTATATTTCATTGATCAGGAAGGCGCTCGAGGGCGGCGGACAGGTGTTATATCTCCTGCCTGAAATTGCACTCACAACCCAGATTGTTCAGCGTCTGAAAAGGATCTTTGGTTCATCGATGGGTGTGTATCATTCGCGGTTCTCCGACAACGAACGCGTTGAAGTGTGGAATGGAATACTTACCGGCAAATTGAAATTTGTGATCGGCGTACGGTCTTCCATATTCCTTCCATTCGATAATCTCGGGTTGATCATCGTTGATGAAGAACATGACGCTTCTTACAAACAACAGGAACCTGCGCCGCGCTATCACGCACGGGATGTAGCGATCATGATGGCGCAATTCCAGCATGGGAAAGTACTGGTTGGATCGGCAACGCCTTCTGTCGAAACATATCATCATGCCTTACAAGGAAAGTTCGGACTTGTTACACTTGGAAAACGTTTCGGCGAAGCACAACTTCCGGAAGTAGTACTTGCAAACATGCGCACCGAGCGCAAGCGCAAAACGGTAAAGGGAGAATTCTCTTCCCTCCTGCTCAGCAACATCCAGGAAACGCTTGAGAATAAAAACCAGGTGATCATTTTTCAAAATCGCCGTGGGTATTCGCCAATGATCAGTTGTGAGGATTGCGGGTGGGTTCCGAAGTGTGTAAACTGTGCGGTTACACTAACATATCATCAGTACAAGAATTCACTCGTTTGCCATTTTTGCGGATACAAGCAATCGCTTCCGCGTGAATGTCCTGTGTGTACTTCAAAACGGATTCAGACACTGGGCTACGGAACGGAGAAGCTGGAAGAAGAGTTGAACCTGTATTT
>DASPJN010000140.1:0-5993 GCA_035628595.1 Chryseosolibacter sp. | reverse complement strand
CTCAAAATCGTGTGCCTTCGGGCGTGCCGGTTCGATTCCGGCCTTAGGTACTAAAACCTGTCACTGTCCGTGACAGGTTTTTTTTTGTCGGGGCGAAAAATTTCCAGTCGGGGCGAAAAATTTTTCGCCCCGACTGATTTAATGATATTAAATTATCTCGTGGATGCCTTACAATTCTGCCATACACGATCGAAAGTCCACCAGGCGACAGGGATATGATTATTCCAAACCTGGGTTGTATTTTGTAACCATATGTTGCCAAGACAGGGCGAATTTGTTTGGGGAGGTCGTGAATGAAACAATGGTTTTGAACGATGCGGGCCAGAATGCTGACGCCTGTTGGCGCGAAATCCCAACGCATTTCCCGCACGCTGTTTTACACGAATATGTCATAATGCCTAACCATGTTCATGGTATTATTGAATTGGTGGAGATGGAGGGTTCATCCGCGCCGCCGACCACAACTCCCGCACCGTTTCGATCACCATCGCGTACCATTGGGTCAATTATACGTGGCTACAAAATCGGGGTCACCAAATGGATGCGTCAAAACACTACGGTTTACAATGTATGGCAGCGAAATTATCACGAGCGCATCATCAGAAATGATCAGTCATATCAGAACATTTCGCGATACATTATAGAGAACCCGAAGAACTTCTTTGGGAAATAATCTTGTCATACACCAGTCACCTGCAATCCCAACGATTTATAGTTGATGCCTATTCTTGCGGCGAACTGCTTTGCATTACCGTGATATGGAACAGTGAGTAGCTTCTTTTTCGAAGGATGGGCCATTGTCATATGGCTTCCCGCCTGACGAACAACGCATCACCCGTCACGTTCTAGTTTCCGAACTAGTTCTGACAACTTCATATTTAAGGGTATATTAAAGTATACCGAACTACATGAAAAGAATTATTTCAGATGTTTACCTCAGCTGTGATTTTAATCAATCCCTCACCTTACCCCACTAATCTCCAAATACCTGCACAACGCATTCGCCCAGCGCATCTGATCTATCGTTCTGCACTCAGGTTGTAATAACAAAGGGTTAGCAACCAGAATACACAAACACCTCGCTCTGCTGGTGGCAACATTCAACCTGTTCGGACTGAACAGAAACTTCATGCCGCGTGGCGCGTCTTCAACTGTGGAAGATGTCATCGAGTAAATTACTACCGGTGCTTCCTGCCCCTGGAATTTATCGACGGTACCAATTTCAATTGCCGGCAGACGATCACGCAGCGCAGCTACCTGTGCATTAAAGGGCGCCACTACCTTAATGTCCTCCGGAGTCAGCTTTTGTGTTTCACCTTTGGAATTCGTCCAGCTACCGGAGCGCAAAAGGTCTGTAACAATTTTTTCAACCGCATCTACCTCCTGCATCGAACGACTCTGACAACCTCTGTGCACTACCGGAACGTAGCGAAGTCCGCTGCCATCAAACGAAGTTCCGCCAGTGATTGCCTGATGCTCAAGTCCGGGAAATGATTTCAGTTTTCCGTTATAGAAAATCTCTGATGTAAACCTGCAGATTGCCGGATGTAATCTTCGGGTTTCATGAATAAACAAACCGCGCCCTTCGGGCATTGTACTGTTACCATCAATGAGATACGTCAGCGCTGCCACATCGCTTCCTTCCGGATGCGCGCCGCGGGTAGGTTGCTCAAGTTGCTGTGGATCTCCCAGGAGAATAAGATTGTTGGCAGCACGCGATGCTGCCAATACCTGCGATAAAGCCATCTGCCCGGCTTCATCAACAAAAAGATATTCTAAACTTCCTTCTGAATTATCCTCAGCCCATAGCCATGCCGTTCCACATCCCACTTTACCAGCCTGCAACGCATCACGTACCTGTTGCGACTTATCAACTTCCTGTAGTTCGTCAGGAAGATGATCGCTTTTCTCCTTGGGCTTATGAACAAATGAAACCTTGATCCCTAATTCTTTGCTCCGCTCAATGGTTGCATCCACCAGGTTACGGATCACCTTATGACTGACAGCTGTGATACCAACTTTCTTTCCCGCTTTAACCAACTCAGCAATGATCGTAGCACCCGTAAATGTTTTACCCGACCCGGGAGGGCCCTGTATCGCAAGCACACTGCGGTCGAGGTTTAAAGCAATTCTCACCGCAGCTTGCAGTACATCTTCTCCTTCACGAACATGAGCACCCTGCTCTCCTTTAAGAAGTGTCGGGTTTCTTTTCATCAGCAGGTCCTTGGCCGCACGGTATCGCCACTCGCGTGAAAAACCATCCGTCACAATGTCGGCGGCGATATCCATAAGGGATTTGGCCAGCGATCCCGGGTCCACACGTTCTGAAACGTGAACAGCACTCGGATGAATGTCCGCACTATCCTTTCGTTTCTTAATATCAATGGTGAGTTTTTCCAATGAGATATCGCGCACGGTTCCAATGTCTTTGCCCTTCACCTCGGTGAGTTTATCTCCGGTATCAATGTCAACCTCCTGTGGAGGAAAACTATACTGATGTGTTACATTCTGTTCACCTTTCTTTTTCGGTAGCACACCGATGAATGTCAAACCTGTAATTGCTTTTCGTTCATCGATCAGCCCTTCATGATCCAACTCATGAACCCGGAAGAATTCCCACCACGCGCTCTTATCCTCCCTTCGGAAATAATCGACCTGGTGTGCCAGCAACCATTTTGCTTTTTGTTCGTCGCTCCAGGTTGTGCGGTCTTCAGGCAATCCGGCGATAAGCGAATTGAATAGAGCCTGCGCTCTGGTGTCATCATTTTGCGCATCCTCATTGGTAAGCTCACCCGTTTTCAGCTCAGGTCGTGTCAGGCTTTTACCTTCGTTAATCAGCTCAGCCCTTTTATTTTCAAGCCAGCGATGAAGCGCTTCCGTAGCAAAGCAGTCATCTGCGTTGTATTGCGTAACAATGTCCAGCGTCTCGGATGAGACATCAGCAACACTATTGGTTTCCAACGCCACCTCTACATGCTTTCTTGCAACACTGGCATCCTGTAAGGGAACCTCCCTGGCATAGGTTGTAAACTTTTCTAATGCCTTAAGGGAATACGTTTCAACACTGGCTAACAAACCTTCTTTGAAAACAGCATGCAGATCAATCAGTCGCTCAGCACGTAGTAATGTATGAAGATCATTCTCTTTTGTAGCATGGAGATGCGCGAGTCGTTTCAGCGCTGAAGGTTCATAAGGCGCAAAGTGATAGATGTGCATGCCGGGAAATTTCTTCCATCGCTCGCTGATAAACGTCATGAACGTTTCGAATGCCGCCTTCTCTTCCGCCCGCGTGGTAGCCCAGACTTTCTGATAGACTGATTTTTCGTTGTCCAGGTACACCCAGCCGAAAAGATATTCAAGACTGCCACCTTCATAATGCATATCGCCTTCGATGTCGAAATACACATCGCCCGCATTCGGCTCCGGAAGACGATTCAATCCTCTGCCATTTTCAACATCACGAAAGGATGACTTAAGTGCATTTTCAATTCTTCCATCAAGTTGAATTTTAGCCTGCTGTTGTTTCGATAACAGGCTGTCAAGATTACCACGCTCCGGCCTGGCAATGTCAACAGCATTTGCAAAAGCCGCTAATGTGTCAATACGTTGCTTTTCGAGTTCTATAATACTGGATGAACGCAGGCCTGCAACAAGCGAGAGATGATCATCATCATGACGTTGTTTATCACAGACCTGCCACCACCGGCAGATGTTGCACTGTTCCTTTTTTTCGGGATACGTATCCGAGGGCTGCGCAATGATTGCTTCAAAATTATTTTTTACAAGCGCGTAATATGATTGAAACTCCGCATACGGATATCTTTCTGTCGGGAAGTCTGCGCCCGGCTTCACAACACAGATATTGTCGGGCGGTGCGCCCTGTATTCTTGTCAGCAGGTCTGCATACAGGCATAGTTGAAGGATCGTGGATGCTTTTGTGTTCTGTGAAAGCTTGGTGTCGTGTACATCGTACTTATAATCTCCCAGATCGCTTTTGCCTGCAACGCGAACCAGCACATCCGAGAATCCCATCCAATCACCATCCGCAAGGCGGGCCTGAACAATTACCGCAGCACCCCGCTTCATTGCTTCAATGGTTGCATCCTGAGGCTTGCCTTTCAGATCGACAACTTCCAGTCCGGATGACTTTAGATATTCAACATACGCAGCCTCATGTTTTCTTCCGCGCTCCTGGAGAACTTCTAACGATTTGTCGTAATACGTAGGCTTTTCGATTTCGCGAAGCGCTAATTTCCTGTTTAGTTCTGTGAGATGATTGCAGCCTAAGTGATTGGATAGATCTGTGGCAGCAAGTTCAAAACGATTGTTGACGAATTTCATTTCTGAGGGGTTCTGTTTTGGCGTATCGCATTCGCACCATTCATCCATGTTTGTTCGCTGGGGAGCGATATGCAACGAGCAATTTAATTCTTTTTAAAACGAATACGATTGAGAAAGTGACATTTCGTGTCATTGATATTCTTTCGCCAAACGTTGAGCGGAACGACCTTGTAGTGAAGCCTGTTAAAAGCGGAATCTTATTCATTTTTATATTTTAGTATTTTCAAATGCCATACAATTCCAACATCCACCACCGTAAATCCATCCGTCTGAAGGGATATGATTACACCAAAGCAGGTCTGTATTTTCTGACGATATGTTGCCAAAACAGAATGCACCTGTTTGGGCAGGTGGTCAATCAAAAAATGATATTAAACGACGCGGGGATGATTGCCGACAAATGTTGGTTGGAAATACCAAAACATTTTCCCCGTGTTGTTCTGCACGAACACATTGTTATGCCGAACCACATACATGGTATCATTGAACTTGTCGGGGCGAATAAATATTCGCACGATAATGTGAACCACCATTCGCCCGATGCCACGAATAACCATTCGCCCCATTCAACGAATGATCATTCACCGCAAACGGCGAATCATGAAATACGCGAAATGATTGCAAATGATTTTCCCCATTCGGATGCGCCTAATCGTAACGATGACATACCAACGAACGGCAATGCGACGGGAATAAATGGTATGGAAAATAACGGGGCGGAAAATGATTGTATGGTAAATAATGGGGCGAAAAATGTTTGTATGGAAAATAATGGGGCGAAAATTAATGGTATGGAAAATAATGGTGCGAAAATTAATGGTACGGAAAATAATGGGGCGAAAGTTATTTCGCCCCTACGGTCACCATCGGGTACCATCGGATCAATTGTGCGGGGCTATAAAATTGGCGTCACCAAATGGATGCGTGAAAATACCCCTGTCCATGACGTGTGGCAACGAAATTATTACGACCGCATTATCCAATCGCAACAATCATACGAAACCATATCGCTTTACATTATGAATAATCCGGCGAAATGGGCTTCGGATAAATTTTATTCTCAATGAAATTCCGACAACAAATTGGAAAATGCATTCACACCAAAAATCCTCCAATTTTTCTTCCCTCATTAAAACCCTTTCCACTTTCCATCGCCAACTTCCTCCACCCAAAACCCCTTCCACTTTCCAAAACACTCCTTCTAACACGAAAAATACTTTCTGGTTTTCGCAGATGACTTGTTGAGACACAAAAAATACTTTCTGGTTTTCGGAAATGACATGTTGAAATACGAAAAATACTTTTTGGTTTTCGTGAATGATTTGTTGAAATACGAAAAATACTTTCTGGTTTTCGAAGTTGAAAGATTGGAATACGGGAAATACTTTCTGGTTTTTGAAAAATATTTATTGAAATGCGGGAAATACTTTTTGGTTTTCGAAAAATATTTCCTGGAATGCGTGATTGATTTTTTCCCTGCGCCATGCCTCGTATCGGAAACACGATGACATTTCTTTTAAGAATACGGTTTTTTTTCGTCTGCCTTATCCCGTTAAGAAGGTGCGCTTATGCAAAAATGAAAAGTTTCCAAATGCTCTATCTCAAACAAAGCGACAATAGAACCGGCAGACTGCTGATGTTATCGACGAGTG
>DASPJN010000139.1:0-31776 GCA_035628595.1 Chryseosolibacter sp. | reverse complement strand
CATCTAAACCAAATCTGAATTAAGCGTTCTCGTTAGTCCGGTTTGCCTTGTTCTTACGATTGGCTCCGCTAGCTTCTCCACCCTTCCTTCCGATCTGCGCCATATGCTCGCGATTGCGGCTTACAGCTTCTCCACCCTTCCTAGCAATTGCTTTTTGCTGCTCAGGATCCATTGAAGCGAATCCGCGATTCGCGGTTCTGCTAGTTGTGCCCTCTTTAGACTCCATACTCCCTCATTTATTTGTTGAACATAAATCTTTAGTTGTGCTTTAATAATCATAAAGTCATTGCTCTGATAAAAAATCCGGTGCCGCGTTGGTTACCTCTTTTAAACGCATAAAGTGTTGATAATGATAAACATCGATCGGTCAAATTGAGGACGAGATTCACCACTTATTTCCCAATTCTGAACACTGTTCTCACATGTTATAACGCCAAAAAGCTAAACGATATGCTGAGAGATCAGATAATCAAATGATTTTTTCGCCAAGTGAACAATGGAATCTTTTTTCCCCACCTTGAATGCATGATCCGCTCCATCAATCTCAACCAATGTGGCATTTGATAATGATGCACAAACACTTCGAATCAGATCCTGATAGGCTAGCGCATCTCTCGTGCTTTGTAAAAACAACATGGGAATATCAACATCCCGCAGATGGTCAGCACGTTCAACCCCAGGCTTATGCGCAGGATGCAAAGGGAAGCCATAAAAGATCAACGCACGAATAGACTCGATTTTTGTGCTGGCCATTAACTGGGAACTCATACGCCCACCGAAAGATTTACCGCCCAATATCACCGGCAAACCGTTATACAACGATTGTGTTTGTTCAATCACTGCTTGAATTGTACGATGCGCTACAGCGGGAACATCAGGCCGTTTCTTCCCCTTTTCCATATAGGCGAAATTGAATCGTACCGTATCAATACCAAACTGATTCAACTCCGACGACAATTGTTTCATAAACAGGTGATCCATACCAGCACCGGCACCGTGTGCTAACACCATAGCGCATTTCGGGTTTACCAACCTTGATATTTCCACCGTGATCTCGCCAATGTTTTGGCTGACCAAAATTTTTTTCCGCTCATTTTGTTCCATCAAACAATATACAAACGAATAATGAATGGTGCTTATGCGGGTGAACAAGAGACTAAAGGCAATATCCGTGTGTTTACCAATGAAAATTCTATCCATACCAATTGCACCAGCGAATTTCAATGCGAAGGCGATGATTTTTTATTTCGGATTCATGTGTAACTTTACTGCGTCAAATACGTATTAGGAAACGTAAACGTTTTTCTCAAAAGAAAAACCAACCAGAAACCTGAACTGGTATTTTTTAAGCATAGGAATTTTATTCTGTCGTAAGACAAAAGAATAGAATTTAAGATTTCAGAAACGGATTTACTTAAAATTGCATAACGCTAACCATGGGTTGGACAACATTATACATTACGGGAAAGGGAGACTTTAGGGAAGAAATCAGGGAAAAGCTGGAAGACAGCGACCTGGACGTGATGCCGGGATATACCGGCACATATTCACTGACGGATGAAACACACGACCTTTTTTGGGTTGACGACGAGATTAAACTTCGCGCGCTAAAAGAAGCAATCGGCAGCAAATTCATCTGGAAATACAGGCTGCAATTTTATTCCAGCCTCGAAGCTTTTACCGAATCACAAAATAAAAAGTCATCAGCAAACTTCTCAGAAGAAGAACTACACTTAATGGAGGAGATGAAAGCGGCTGTTCGCTAGTCTTTCTTCTTATTATCGCGGGCAAAGATACCGCCACCTCTTTTTTTGCCTTTGAACTTCGTCACCTTTGTCTTCTTCTTGATATTGAACAAGCGTTGAAGGAAGTTCGCGTCGGACTTTGATGGAGCGCAATCCAGCCTATTTAGCAGGCGTTCAGAAAGCGGATCAAACTTCGCCTGCATCATCAGTCTTAATTCCTCATCCTTATTTGCGTTTTGAAAAAGCTTAGCGACAATGGGCAACGCCGTAGCTGCGCCCTGCCCAAGAGTCGTTGTCTTGAAATGCAAACGCGGGTCGTCTGATCCGACCCATGCACCAACCACAATTGCCGGTGAAATGGCGATAAACCATCCATCGACATTTGACTGGGTCGTGCCTGTCTTACCTGCAATATCATTGGAAAGTCCGTACACATGCCGCAAAGAAGAAGCTGTTCCGCCTGAAACAACGCTCTCCAACATGTGAATCATCATCTGCGCTGTTTCCTTCGAGATCGCTCTTTGAGGTTTTTCGCTTTCAAAACTATGAAGCACCTTTCCCCGACGATCAGTGATACTTAGTAGATATCGCGGTTCGTGATACATTCCACCGCTTGCGAACACACTATACGCGGCCACCATTTCTTTCACTGAAATGGATGGCGTGCCCAAGGCGATCGATGGCACTGCCGGCAACTCGCTTTCAATGCCCATCTTTCGCGCCACGTTGATAGCGTTTCTGATCCCGGTCTTTTCTATCAATTTTACTGATACCGTATTCACAGATTCGGACAACCCGCCTTCCATTGAATACTTTTTATCATAGGTATCATCATCCGTGTTTTCCGGCGCCCAGTCATCCATGTTAGTGTAAACAGTTTTTCGCGCCGAAATATAAGAGCATGGCCCAATCCCATTCTCCAAAGCAGCCGCATAGACGATCGGCTTAAAAGTCGATCCGATCTGCCGCTTTGTCGACTGCCTGACGTGATCAAACTTAAAATACTGATGATCAATCCCGCCTACCCACGCCAGAATATTGCCGCTATGGGGATCCATTGCCATGAGCCCCGTCTGCAAAAACCGGATGTGATGTTTAACTGAATCATAAATGCTCATTTTCACCTGGCGTTCACCTTCCCATGAAAATACTTTAGTGAGTTCAGGTTTCTTCAAACGCGCCATGATTTGACTTTCATTCAGCCCTTGTGCCTTCAGCGCCTTGAACTGCGGTAGTGTTTTAACTTTTTGACTCGCGATTTTATCGAGCTGGGATTTACTTAACTGCGCACTGAATTTCTCCTGCAACACTTTCATGTGTGCCATCACGGCACGCTCAGCTTGCTCCTGAACGCGCGCATCGATACTGGTATATATCTTCAACCCATCCTTATACAAATTATATGGGCTGCCGTCTGGCTTTCGATTCTCTTCACACCATTTAACCAATTCTTTTTTAATATGTGACCGGAAGTATGGAGCAAGTCCGGCGTTTTGTCCCTGACCACTTGTTGTGCTAAGCCTAATGCCAAGCGGTTTTGCTTGTAGTGACTCATTTTCAGCCTCGGAAATGAATCCATACTTCCGCGCCTGCGCAAGTACCACATTTCTACGCTGCAGTGAGCGTTCAGGGAATAGGCGCGGATTGTAATAATGGTTCGCTTTCAACATGCCAACCAGAACGGCTGACTGATCATAGCTCAGCCCGTTCACTGAAACAGAGAAGAATCGTTCAGCTGCGGTCTTAATGCCATACGTATTGTCAGCAAAGGGAACTGTATTCAAATACAGCACAAGTATCTCGTCTTTCGTGTATAGATTTTCGAGACGGCGCGCCACAATAAACTCGCGGACTTTGTTTACAGGTAGTGATAAAAATCCAAAGGATTTGCGCGGAAAAAGATTCTTAGCGAGCTGCTGGGTGAGCGTGCTTCCACCACCTGCCGACTCATTCTGAAGAAGCAATGTTTTCACCAATACACGCGCCAGGCTTCGATAGTCTATCCCACTATGCTGGTAGAAACGCGCATCTTCTGTCGCAACCAGGATTTTTTTCAGTGATTCGGGGATATCAGTTGGTTTCAGATAAGAGCGTTCTTCAATATAATATCGACCAAGTAACACGCTATCTGCGCTGTAAACTTCGCTGGCAATTGGGTTATTGATATCAAGCAGATCTTTCTTATCAGGCAGCGGGCCAAAAACCCCAAGCCATACAAGAAACACAAAGAACAAGGCTCCACTGATAATAGTAAGAAAACTTAAAACCAGAATGCGAAGCAATCGCTGAACGGCTGTTTTCCCTTTCCAATTTCGGATAAAAAAGTGTTTGATCTTGTCTTTACTACTGCGCATAATCTCAACTTCGCCCAATAACGTAAATTTCTATTCCGGCATATAATAGCGTTATAGAAAGCAGCTGTTTTTTCTCTGAATGAACGATACGAGCCACGAGTCGCAGCTGGCATTTGCTTAGAGGGAATGCATATATGGAAGATCATTTGAATGTAATCAGAACGGAGCTATCAGACTGGAAACGAAGGATGAACAGAAACCCATCGTTTGCTGGCGCTGTATCAAAAAAACTACAGGATCGGATCAACGCTGCAATCCCCCAGCGAGTTCATGACACAATTACGACAGCGATCAAACAAATGACCCGTGCCATGATTTTTGGTGCTGAATTAACAACTTATGCTCCGCTTGAGGATGTAGTCTTCGAAGCACGGGAAACAGAAGTAAAAAGGAAAGTCGCTATTTATATCAAGACAGCAACGGCAGAGGGCGCGATCACCGGAGCTGGCGGGATCTTGCTGGGCCTAGCAGACTTTCCGCTGTGGCTCGCCCTGAAAATGAAAATGCTTTGCGAAATCGCCGCGTTATACGGAAAAGATCTGACATCGGTGAAAGAGCGGATTTTTATTCTTTACATTTTTCAGCTGACGTTTTCGAGCGCCAGGAGCCGAAAGGAAGTTTTCAAAATCATCGAAAACTGGCATGAACATGAGCATCAAATAAGTGAAGACATCAGCGCGTTTGACTGGCAAACATTCCAGCAGGAATATCGTGACTTCATTGATATTGCTAAACTCTTGCAACTTGTTCCAGGGATCGGCGCAGCTGTCGGCGCAGTCGTTAACCACAGGCTCACAACAAAGCTGGCGCAAAATGCAGCAAACGCATACCGGTTGCGTTATTTCCACTCACGAGAGATCGAAAAAAGCGGACGTGAATAGTTTGGAATGTTGCTTCAGGTAGTATAAACAAAAATCCGTCCTGAAAGGAAACAATATTATTCACATGCATGAATAACATAATCACCTATCAGGACGCAAATGTACTATGGTGTCGTGGCGTAGCCCCAATACGAATCAACATCTCCGTAGTATCGGTGGCTGTTCGTATCTGGCCAATGACCTTTATCAAATCCTGGTGAATTTTTCAGGTAATCTTCATCGCGACTTACCAAAAAAGCCTTCTTGCCAGGTATCACACGCAGTTCCTGGAATGGAATCGCAAAAAGTTTTCCTCCAAGACCAAGAAATGAACCGTATTCAACAACAACATATTCAATCCTGCCTGAATGCAGGTTGATCATCAGATTATCAATTCTTCCGAGGTCCTCTCCGTCATTGTTTTCCAATTTATCTCCAATAATGGACGTAGCCGTAAGACGTTCGAGTGGACGATTGGCATCGGCTCCCTCATGGTTATTACCGGTACGATTATCCACCTCATAGTTTTTTTCATAGAAGCTCATATTCCCTCCTTTCGCTTTTAGGTACTATCTTAATTTGTACGAGCCTCCGAACGTGCATGTTATGTCGCTTGTGTGAAAAAAACTGAAAATCGTCCATCTTTTTAAAATAATTGCGTCTTTAAAGCGTCCTTTAAAGCTGTCGCTACTTCAAAAATGAAAAAATCACGTGTTTCAATCGGCCATGTTTTCAAAACAATCGTATGGCCACGCCGAAAAATTGTCTTCATCGGCCTTTTGTTAATTGTCGTTAGTCGTTTGGCAAGTCTCGTGCTGCCGTGGTCAAGTAAATATTTGATCGACGACGTGATTGGCAAGTCCGACCTGGAAATGCTTAAAATTCTTTTAATGGCAGTCGTCGGGTCGATTATCGTTTCGTCCATCACATCATTTCTTTTAACCCGCATTCTCAGTGTCGAAGCGCAACATCTGATCTCAGTACTCCGTGCACAGGTGCAAAAGCAAATCTTGCGATTGCCGATCCGGTTCTTTGATAACACAAAATCGGGCGCACTTGTATCACGCATCATGACAGACGTTGAAGGTGTTCGAAATCTGGTCGGAACGGGCCTTGTGCAACTCGTAGGCGGACTATTGAGTTCAGTATTATGCTTAATTCTCCTGATTCGAATAAGCCCGATGATGACGCTGTATGTACTCGTACCAGTCGTCATTTTTGGATTTATTTCATTGAAAGCGTTTGCCTACATCCGACCCATCTTCCGGGAACGCGGCGTGTTGAATGCGGAGGTAACGGGCAGGCTAACAGAAACACTCAATGGTATCCGTGTCATCAAAGGCTTCAACGCGGAGAACCAGGAAATTAAAACTTTTGAAAATGGGGTTGAGAAACTGTTTCTCAATGTCAAGAAAAGCCTCACGTCAACGAGTCTTGTAACAAGTTCTGCAACGTTTTTACTTGGATTGGCAAGCACCGGTATCATGGGCATCGGCGGTTACATGATCATCAACGGCGAACTGACGATCGGCGACTTTCTTTCCTTCACGCTGTTTCTGGGATTTATGATCGCACCAATTGTTCAGATGAGTAATATCGGCAGCCAGCTGACAGAAGCATTTGCCGGACTCGACAGAACTGAAGAGATTATGAACATGGATCCGGAGGACGATGAAATTGTGCGCACGATCACGATGCAGAGAATCCATGGCGACGTTCGCTTTGATAGTGTGTCGTTTGCCTACGAAGAAGGAAAGCCTGTCTTGAACAATGTTTCTTTTGAAGCACCCGCCGGATCTGTTACGGCGTTGGTCGGAACTTCCGGCTCCGGGAAAACAACAATAGCAGGCCTTGCTGCATCGTTCTTGAACCCGTTAAGTGGCAGTGTCACGGTGGATGGCGTTGATCTCGCCAAGATCAGTCTGAATAGTTACCGAAGCCAGCTTGGTGTTGTTTTACAGGACGATTTTCTTTTTGAGGGTACGATCAAAGAAAACATACTTTTTCCGCGACCACGCGCAACCGAAGCTGAATTGCAGACCGCAATTCATGCAGCGCATGTACATGAATTCACTGACAGATTTGAAAAAGGAATCGATACGGTTATAGGTGAACGAGGCGTAAAACTTTCAGGTGGGCAACGTCAGAGAATCGCCATTGCGCGCGCCATTCTTGCTGATCCACGCGTGCTTATCTTAGACGAGGCCACTTCGAACCTAGATACCGAAAGCGAGTCGTTTATACAAGAGAGTCTTCGCAGCCTGATGAAAGGCAGAACAACTTTTGTGATTGCACACAGATTGAGCACTATTCGCCAGGCGGACCAGATCCTTGTGATCGAGCAGGGACAAATTGCAGAACACGGCAAGCACGAAGAGCTGATCAACAAAAAAGGAAGATACTTTGAGTTATATACTTATCAGGCAAGGATATAATCTAACCTGAAAGCCGGTTTTAGCGGATCAAATTGAGGATTCTTCGGAAATGATCGAATTGAAATGATTTCATCACAAGACTTCATTCGAATTTGATCGTTCGCTCGCTAAACAAATGCGCTGTTCTTTGCATCGACTTTAACTTTTCATCCGCGTCATAGAGATGAGAGGATATCATGATCTCATCAACGTTTGTTTCATCAATAAAACGTTGTAATGATACACTCACACGCTGTGTTCCTCCAATGAATGAATACTGCATCATCTGTTGAACGCCTTGTTTTTCCATTGGTGTCCAAATGAGATCCATATCATCAACAGGCGGCGGAAGCGCTTTCCTGTCACGACGAAATATTCCCAACGCTAGCTGATGGAAAGAAGTAGAGAGCCATGCTGCTTCTTCATCCGTTTCTCCGACAATCACATTCACACAGGCCATCACATATGGTTTATCCAAATATTTCGAGGGACGGAAATTTTGCTTATAAAGAGCGATTGCTTGATGAAGATAGGTTGGTGCAAAATGAGATGCGAATGCAAACGGAAGCCCCAGCAGCGCGGCAAGTTGGGCGCTATAAGTACTGGAACCGAGCAACCAAACGGGTACGTGCGTGCCAACACCTGGAATAGCCTTTACAGGAGCTTTGTCATCGCGATCACCCATGTAGTTCAAAAGCTCAACAACATCATCAGGAAAGTTATCGACGTCGCTTTGCAAATTTCGGCGCAGCGCTTGCGAAGTGATTGGATCGGTTCCCGGCGCACGACCCAACCCAAGGTCGATTCGCCCCGGATATAAAGAGGCAAGTGTTCCAAACTGTTCGGCAATTACAAGCGGCGAATGATTCGGAAGCATGATACCGCCAGCTCCCAATCGTATTGTTGATGTCCCACTGGCAACAAATGCAATCAAAACCGAAGTTGCCGCCGAAGCAACGCTTTCCATGTTATGATGCTCAGCGAACCAATATCGCCTATAGCCAAGCTTCTCTGCGTGTTGTGCATATCCCAAGCTACGTTCAAATGCTTTCCGATGACTATCATCGCCTTGAATGACAGTAACGAGATCAAGCATGGATACCGGAATTTTTAACATGGTTTGTTCATCTGTTTTTGAAATAGGAAACGATTTTTCGACCTTGTGACAACCGGCAAATATGCGCCAAAGTTCCTTAGCAGATCAACCATTAACTTATCAACTATGGAGCAGGTTGTCATCGTCGCCTAACCTATACCTGGAAAAGAAGCCAGATTAATTCAGCTTACACAAATTCACTGGAATATTCTCAACAAGGAAAACCTTGTATCCGAACGAAAAGCAACCGTTATTCAGTCGGCAGATGGAACCATTATTGAGATATTTGGATGGAAATCGAAAGAGGCAATCGACGCTGCCCATGTAAATGAGGCTGTGCAACAGCTATGGAAGGAATTTTCAGAAGTATGTCAGTACGTTCCCCTGAGCACAGTGCAGGAATGTCAAAATCCATTTTCATCATTTACAGCAGTGCACGGATAGCAAACAAAAAAGCCATCGAATTCATCGACAGCTTTTTTCAAAGACCTCCTATTAAAAGCTATCACCGTAACCCTTCCCGGCATCAGGATCAGGAAAATGCGTACTCTGTTCGAGTGGCTTGTTGCCAGTAACATCCGGCTTCTTCCGTGAGCCTCTACCCTTCCGTCCCTCTCTGCTTGCCGTTGCAGGACTTTCGTCTGATTGGCGACCTGACACGAGCTCAGTTGGTGTGTGTACAGCCAACGAGGGTGTTGATAAATCATCAATCGTTGTAAACTCCCCTGCTTCCATCATGCTCTTAAACCGCGCGAGATCTTCTCTGATCATTTTCTCAACGGATGGATTGACAAGTTTCCCTGCCACCGAACCAAGTTCCCCGGCCGGCAGTCGGTAACTCATCAAGACAGTGAGTTGCGTGCCGCCCATTGAGTTGATGAACCGGACTTCGCCTGCATTGTCGATTGTTGAACCCGGTAGCGAAGACCATGATATCATCTCATTTGGAATATCTTCATCGATCATGGCTTTCCATTTAATCGTCGTCAGGTTGCCAGGAACGTGCGCAGTCCAAACTGAGTTCATTGCATCTAGCTCCTCCACCTTTTTCAGGTGCTTCATAAACAACGGCAGGTTCTCAAGCTTTCGCCAGAAAGCGTATACTTCTGCTGGCGTCTTATCAATGTGTAAAGTTTCGTAAACTTCAACAGCCTCGGTTTTACGATCGTAGCCCGTATTCGTATTACGACCGATGGCTTTATTTACCATGCAATATCCGGTGAGCCCGCGTTGCAATAGCATCCCACCTGCCAAAATTGTAAATACTCCTGATGGGGAGAAAAGATTCTTTATTCCGTAAGCTGCAAGTGCGCCACCTGCAAGGGCCGAAGCTACACGTTCCGCTGCTCCAACATTTATATTGGAGGAGCTTGTTGAAGGAGGTAAAACGCCGTGGTCCGCCTCGGTTGTAAATGTCATCCTTTGTTCTGATTGCATATTTTGTTCGTTTTGTTTGTCTGCTTCATATCAAATACTAAAAATGATTGTCACTCGGCACCGCCGCGTGATCTGCAATTATTACCGTCTACGCGCGAATAACCAGATGATCACCACCGCAATGCCAACAACAAGGAATAATCCGGTGTAAAATCCTGCGCTGAAAATATCGCCAACCAACTCACAACTGGTGACAGTCAACAGCATCAGGAACATGCTTAAAAGCCCTATCTTTTTCATATCATTTAGTTTTCATTGTTTTCGTCTAACTGGATGCCTGTTCTCCCCTACCAACTTTTGCTCCCGAACCGTGCCTGTTTCACGCAGTTCAACCGGCTTCTGTTTCTTCCGCATTTTCATGTTCAATATCTCAATCACCAGCGCAAAGGCCATTGCAAAGTAGATGTAACCTTTCGGCACGTGTACATGCAATCCTTCAATCACCAACACAAGGCCAATCATCATCAGGAATGAAATCGCCAATAGCTTCATGGTCGGATGCTTATTAATAAAGTCACTGATACGTTTTGCAAAAATGAGCATTACCGCCAGTGACACGACGATGGCGATGATAATGATTACAACGTTCTCGACAAGCCCTACTGCGGTGAGAATAGAATCGAAAGAAAAAACTACGTCAAGCAGAATGATCTGGATGATTGCTGATCGCAGTGTTAGAACCTTTACGCTTTTCTGGTCTTCGCTCTCTCCTTCCAGCTTGGCGTGCATTTCGGACGTGCTTTTCCCTAAAAGGAATAAACCACCCAGGATCAAAATGATGTCGCGGAAACTTAGCTCAAACTCCCTGAATGTGATAAACGGTTCCTTTAGCCCAATGATCCAGCTTACAGTTAGCAACAACAGAATCCTGACGACCAGTGCCATTGTAATGCCAAGTGTCCTCGCTTTAGCTTGTTGCTCCAGCGGCAATCGTCCTGCGGTAATTGAGATGAAAACGATGTTATCAATTCCGAGCACGATCTCAAGAAATGTAAGCGTCAGCAAACTGATGATACCTTCTGTGGTAAGTAGCTCCTCCATATCAGAAATTTCAAGGATGTATCGTAAAGATTATACCAATCAAACGGCGGGAGGATGTCGTATATAGTTTAATGTCTTGTAGATCAATTTACACACGGGCATGTCTTTTTAACCGACGCTCTGTTATGACAGATGCAGAGCGCTCTCCGTTTTACTTACGCTTCGGACTAACGATTGTCACACTCGCGCTGCTGGCCGTCGCGCTGTATCTGGGCAAAGCTATTCTTCTACCATTCTTTTTCTCTGTGCTCTTAGCTACCCTGCTTTTACCCGTGATCAATAAACTGCAGTTATGGCGGTTTGGAAAGATCCCTTCCATCACGATCACATTACTGGTTGCGCTCATTCTTATCGGCGCCGTGATTTATTTCCTGTCCGCTCAAATAGGAAGCTTCTTTGACGATTTTCCAACACTTGAAAAAAGATTCAGAACTTTGGTGTGGGAGGGGCAGCAATGGGTTTACGATAATTTCCACATTGGCTACAAGCAGCAGCAGGAATACATCGACGAAACAGCCGAAAAGATGACCACCAACCAGGGCCTGCTTAGCCGAACGGTGCTGACGCTGACCGGCGTGATCTCGTACATCATTTTCCTTCCGGTATATACATTTCTGATCCTCTATCATAAAGACATGATCAAGAAATTTCTCATCAGCATTTTTGCGAATGATGATGAAGACAAAGTAAGAGAGGTTTTGCAGGAGTCGCAGTTAATGTCTCACCAATATTTAACCGGTCTGCTTATCCAGGTATCAATTGTATTCACTTTAAACACAATCGGATTCTTCTTCCTGGACATAAAGTATGCGGTATTTCTTGGGTTCTTGTCGGCGTTGCTGAATATTGTTCCGTATATCGGAATGCTCATCGCGAATGTTATAGCAATTACCATCACCCTTGTATCATCTCCGAATCCAATTGATGCAGTGTGGGCTTCGGGGGTATTGATGTCCGTCCAGGTAATCGATAATAATTTTCTGATGCCAATGATTGTAGGCAATAAAGTAAAGCTAAATGCGTTGGCTATTATACTGGGAGTACTTATAGCGGGAGCGTTGTGTGGGGTGGCGGGCATGTTCCTCGCAATTCCAGCCCTTGCCGCGCTCAAACTCATCTTTGAACGCGTACCCAACCTGAAGCCATGGGCAATGTTGCTCGGCGATGAAACTACAATCGAACAGGAAAGAAAAAACCCTGTCAAAACAATCTTCGACAGGGTCAAATCGAAAGTAAAAAAGACAAAATCAAAAGCTACTTCTTCGCGCTGATGTTGCCCTTGGAGCTTCCCGCATCTTCTTCGTTGTCCTTATTTCTTTTTTCCTGCTTCCGGAAATAGCGCCTGAACAGGAAGTTATGGCGAAGGGCCTCCATGTTCTCGTCAAGTTTCTCGGTTGCCTGCTCCGTATTGTACATCGTCTCGCGCAACTTCATCGCAAATGCGGAATCCTGCAAAAGGACACCAACGGCGTTGTCGGTACTATTGAGATTTGCAGCCACCTTCTCAAGATTGCCAGCTACCACATTTGCATGCGCGCTCACTTGCTCAACGTTCTTCATGGCGGTCGTGAAGGTTTGCTTATAAGCCGTATCGGATATCAACGCAGGAAGCAATCCATCACCTGAACGCATATCCGCCAGTAGCAGTTTCAGCTCAGCCGAAAGCTTTGCCGTGTTATCACCTGTTGTTTTCAGACTGGCCACCGCTGCCCGCAAATCCTGCGCAATAGCCCCATCGTTAAACAACTCACCAACGATGCCCTGGCCCTCGTTTACCTTCTGCGCAATGAGCTTCAGGTCGCCTGTAAGGGAACGCGTATTTTCGCCAACATCTTTTGCAATGTTGATCAACTCCTGCGTGTCTGTTGGAGACATTGAGTTGAGCGTATCACCATCAGTAATAACTTCGCCCGATTTTCCTGGCCGAATAACCACGAGCTTGTTACCTACAAGGCCGTCAGAACCGACTGAAGCAGTGGCGTCATCAGCAATGAATTGGTGTTGATTGTGTTTCAGCGAAAGTGTTACAATTACGCGTCCGTCGGCAACGATTTGAACTCCCGTAACCGTTCCGATCTTCACTCCGGAAAGCCACACATTATCACCTTCCTTCAATCCCTCCACATTCTTAAAAACTGCAGAGATTGTGAACGTTCGGCTGAAAATATTATTCTCGCTGCCTATAAAAAAAACTGCCGTTAGAAATAGAGCAATGCCGACAAGAACAAAGGCCCCTAATTTCACTTGCTGTGCTACTTCTTTTGTTTCCATATAGATTAGTACTTAAAAAACGGTTCCAAATCCGGATCACCCGCGCTTTTCAGCTGTTCAAATGTTCCTTCTATTTTACATTTACCATTCACAAGTCCGATCACCCGATCAGAAGTTTCCCTGGCACTACTGATGTCGTGCGTAATGATGATTGACGACGTGTGGTATTTCTCCCTGACGGAAAGTATTAATTCGTTGATCTCTGTTGACGTGATGGGATCCAGCCCCGCCGTTGGTTCGTCGTACAGCATAATTTCAGGTTTCAGGATCAACGTACGTGCAATTCCCACTCGCTTCTTCATCCCCCCAGAAAGCTCTGCAGGCATCTTGTTTACCGCCTCGGCGAGTCCGACATCCTCCAGCGCAGTCATCACCATTTCATTGAGCTTCTTCTTGTCATGTATACCAAGATTTCGCTTTAACGGAAACTCAAGGTTTTCGCGGACGGTCATCGAGTCGTAAAGGGCGCTTCCCTGAAATGAAAAACCGATCTTCAATCGAAGCTCATTCATTTCTTTAACGGAAAGCTTCGACACATCCTGACCGAGAATGTTTATATAACCACTGTCAGGACGAATCAATCCGACCATACATTTGATCAGTACTGATTTTCCAGTTCCAGATCGACCGAGAATCACCAGGTTCTCGCTTTGAAACAACTTCAGGTTTACGCCATTTAGCACAGCGTGATCTCCAAAAGACTTTTTCAGTTCTTTAATCGTAACAACAATGTCTTCCTTTCTGCTGCCGGGTATTGTGCTCGCCATCGTATGTACCTTCGTGTCTTTCATCGGCGGAAAAGATTAATAAACTGAAGCGACAATAAGTCGATGACAAAAATTAATATCATGGATACGACTACGGATGTGTTTGCGGCCTTTCCAACGCCTGTTGTTCCCTTTTCAGAGTGATATCCGGCATAACATCCCACAATGCCAATCGCGAATCCGAAAAAAGCGGATTTGATCAATGATGAGAAGATATCGAGGTATGAGATATTCGCGGCTACTTCATTGAAGTACAACATGAAACTGGAACTATTGAAGAAATTGACAGTCATGAAAGAGCCGAGTAACGCTACTATGTCAGCGTAAACAACCAGGATCGGAAGCATTAAAGTCGTGGCTGTCACGCGGCTGATTACCAGATATGAAAAAGGACGAGTACCTGACACTTCCATGGCATCAATCTGTTCGCTCACCTGCATACTGCCGAGCTCAGCGCCAATATTAGAGCCAAGCTTTCCTGCGCAGATCAACCCGGTGATCAAGGGGCCGAGTGACCTGATCACCGCTTGGGAAACAAGTGATGGTAACCATGATTCGGCACCGAACGAAGCCAAAGACGGACGGGATTGCTTTGTAAATACGATACCTGCAAGGAATGCGGTGAACGTAATAAGGAACAACGACTTATTTCCGACCAGGAAACACTGCCGCAATATTTCGCGGCCTTCGTAAGGTGGCAAAAAGAAATGCTTGATCACCCTTTTCAAAAAGGCAAAGATCTCTGCGAGACTAATTAAAAGCTTTCGAAATTTCATTGAGTATGGTGATCCGACACATCGGTGGTTCTATTAATATGCCATCCTGCCGGTTCGTTGTAATTACACTTCCTTGCCAATTGCAGATAACCATCGAACAGCTTTCCGTGTAGAAAATCGTACCCAACACCTTTGCCTGCGGAAGGCTGATCAAGAAAACCATAAATGTATCCGGCATAACTTTTTCGAACTGCAAATCAGATTTAGTGTAAGCTTTCATGAGTGAGAAAAGAAAGGGCAAAGGCATTCTGATAAAGTCCCTGAAAATATTCGGATGGGTAGTATTGTCAATCATCCTGTTGCTGGTGACCGTTGCATTGCTCATACAACTGCCACCGATTCAAAATAAGATTACTCAAAAAGCAATTTCCTTTTTAGAAGAAAAGGTAGGAACCGACGTTTCACTGGATCACATCAGTATCTCCTTTCCTAAATCAATTGTCCTCGAAGGACTTTACTTCGAAGATCAAAATCAGGACACGTTGTTATATGCAGGAAAGTTTTCGGTCGACACCGACCTTTGGGCCCTAACACGCCGGGAAATTCAGCTTAACGAAATTTACCTGGAGAATTGTAAAGCCTATATCCATCGGCCCGAAAACGACAGCAGCTACAATTTTAGTTACATTCTGAAAGCCTTTGCCGGCGATTCAACTGCAACACCGGATACGCTCGAGCAAAAAGGGTTCGAATTCTCAATTGAAGAAATTGAGTTCAAGAACATCAACGCTCAATACCATGATTACCTGACAGGCAACATCGCAGATCTTTTTCTTGGCGACTTCCAGGTATCGATCAGTGAATTCAATCTTGACAGCATGAAAGTTATGGTTGATAAAATCATGCTCGCTGACACACGTGCTAACATACTTCAGACAAAACAGCCCGAGGTAACAGAAGAAGTGGCTGAAGAGAAGCAACCAATTACCTATGACGTCGGTGTTGCGGAAGTTACGCTGAATAACATCAAGGTCAATTTCCACCAACAGGCTATGGGACAAATGCTGCGACTGGATCTAACGGATGCAACATTGGAAACGGATAACATCAACTTAAGAGACCAGCAAATTGACCTGAAGCGACTAGTCCTGAATAAAACATTTGTTTCTTATCAGCAGCGCGGCGACTCATTGGTAACAACGAAAAGCCAGGCCGATCCCGAGCCCACAGCAGAGAAGATAGCCGAGAGCAAACCATGGAGAATAACACTTGCCGAGGTCGACATGAAGAACAACGCCGTGCAGTTTTACGATCACACAAAGCCCGTCGTTAAAAACGCTTTGGATTTTAGTCACCTGTGGATCACCAACCTTAACCTTGACGCATCAAACCTGATGATGTTCGGATCGGACATCAAATGCAATCTTGATAACCTGGCGTTTCGGGAAAAAAGTGGATTCGAAGTCAAATCATTTCACACGTCAATTGATCTTCGCCAAAATGGAGTTGATGTAAAGGATTTCATTCTCGTTACCGGTAATAGCAGGTTTCAACTTGACATGCAGGCAAAATATCCATCATTAGCCGAGATAACGACGCAACCTAATAAAACAAACTTTACAGCCAATATCAACAAAACATCCGTGGGCTGGCGAGACATACTGTACTTTAACCCTTCGTTAAAAGACAGTCTCCCGCTGGCCATCAAAACAAACGCTAAAGTATATCTCGATGCGGAAGCAAAGGGAACAGTCGATGATATTCAGGTAGCACACATGAACGTGAACGCGTTCTCAAAGACAGAATTGAAAATGGATGGCAACATTCGCGGCTTACCAGACGTGAAAAAGCTAACCATGGACGTCGATGTACAAAAACTTTACACAACAGCCAGCGATCTCGGCGGCATTTTACCTCCGAACCTGATGCAAAGCATTAATCTTCCAGGTTGGGTCAACATCACCGCGAGGTATACCGGCTCATTCTCGAAATCGACATTTAGTACAAAACTCGCATCCAGCGTGGGTAACGTAGAGGCCGGAGGAAAGTTCAACGTTGATTCACTTTCAGCCGAACGCGGATATGACATCAAAGTGAAAGTGGCAGATCTTGACGTAGGCTACATCCTTGATAATCCCGATACCATCGGAAAACTAAACATGATAGCCTCCATTGATGCGCGCGGGTTGACGCCGACAGAAATGAACGGAACGTTTGCCGCCACCATCAACAGCTTTGGATATAAAGACTACTTATACAAAAATTTCAACGTCGACGGTACAATCGTAAACAGCGTTTATTCGGGTCAGGCCTCGATGAAAGACCAAAACCTGGAGTTCCTCCTTGCTGGCGACGTCAGCTATGCAAACGAAATTCCCAGGTACAACATTACATTTGATCTGCGGAACATCAACTTCGAGGCGCTTCATCTCTCAGATAAACCATTACGCGCACGCGGCACGCTGGTAGCAAATCTTGCGACAGCCGACTTCCAGGTAATCAATGGTGACTTCGGCTTACGGAAAGTGGCGATACACAATGGCAAAGATCTGTATGCCGTCGACTCATTGCTGTTTGCATCGCTCGATCAAACCGGTCATTCGGAACTGACCATAAATTCGGATCTGCTTAGTGGAAAATTCGAGGGCTCATTCAACATCTTTAAACTTCCAACCGCACTACGTGAATACTTCAACACATATTACAATCTCCACGACACAACGCTCGCGCGGAAGGAAGATCCAGGACGACAGTACTTCAATTTCGAGTTGAACCTTAAGAAAACAGAATTATTAACTGACATCCTTATTCCACAACTGACAGCATTTGAACCGGGGAAATTCAAAGGGCAGTTCGACAGTGAAGCTAAAATTCTTGATATAAGTCTTGATATAAAAAATCTTCAATACGGACCCGTGGGAGTAAAATCGTTCGCGATGAAAACAAATTCAGACTCCGACGAGCTGACCTACACTTTCACTGTCGACAAACTTTTATACGATTCGACGAAAATAGACGGCCTCGAATTCGTTGGCACGGTCGCCAACAATAAAATTGTTACAGATGTCATTATCCTGGACTCAGCAGATGTTCAGAAATACGTTATCGGCGGAATTTTCAACAGCTTAAGCAATAAGCAATTTCAATTTCATCTTCGGCCCGATGCAGTAAAATTAAACTATGTAGACTGGCAAGTGTCACCAGACAACTACTTCAGGTTCGGCGGAAAAAAGCTTATTGCACACAATATTGAACTGTCGAACATCCGCGAGAAAATCATCATCGATTCAAAGGACGATGACACCTCTACCCTTCTCATCGGATTTCGTGAGCTGAATCTGGAATACCTCGTGAGCATGATCAATAAAGAAAAGGCTGCATCAGGACTGCTGCACGGAGATATACTTATAGTTCCCGATACCGCGAATATGACGTTCACAGCCGACCTGGGTATTAGGGACTTCCGAACCTCTGATGTCCCATGGGGCGATGTGCGTTTTGCTGTTGAGCGAAAGACAATCAACAGATATGACGTAGGCTTCGGAATTGAAGGTAAACAAAACAATGTACAGGCTGACGGTTTCTACATTACAGGTGAAAATTCGTCAATGGACATTCGTGCAACCATCGCGAAATTTGCCCTTGCTACCGTCGAGCCTTTAACCGGAGGTCAGCTTCAAGACCTCAAAGGGTTGGTGACCGGAAGAATCCATGTGAAAGGTTCACCTAAAAAACCAGGTATTGATGGCCGATTCAACTTCCATGATGTTGCGCTATTCTCCACCTACGTAAATAGTAGTTTCATGATTGAAGATGAAACCATCGTACTTGACAACCGCGGCATTACTTTCGATCAATTCGAAATCCTCGATAATGACAAGAACAAAGCCACCATCGATGGCATGATCGAAACACACGACTACTCGACTTTCGCTCTTAATCTTAACCTCGAGACCGATAAGTTCCGATTACTTAATACAACCGAAGATGATAATGAATTGTTTTATGGACTTATTGATATTGACGCAACTGCAAAAATAACCGGCACCAGTACCCAGCCAGTTGTAGATCTGGTTGTTGGCCTTAGTGGAGATAGCCACCTCACGTACATCGTACCGAAAAGCGGCCCTGGCGTAATGGAGCAAGAGGGTATTGTACGATTTATCGACCGTACGTTTGAAGGTGATAAATTTATGAAGACAATCGACAAATCGGACACAGTTAAATCAGGCTTCACAGGTCTCGACCTTACAGCCCGCATCGATCTAACCGAGGAAGAACAATTTACGGTCGTAATCGATCCCACAACAGGTGACCAGCTTACTGTACGTGGAAACACAACACTAACGCTTGAGATGGATCCTACAGGCGATATGAACCTCTCAGGCCGATATGAGATCAAAGAGGGAACTTATAATCTCTCTTTCTACAAGTTTGTAAAACGCGAGTTTCAGATCGCCGAAGGAAGCACCATGACCTGGACTGGCGACGTGATGAATGCATCAATGGATCTGTCTGCAATTTACGATGTGGAAACTGCGCCGATCGATCTAATCGCCAATCAGGTAACAAATCCCGACCAACTGAATCAGTACAAACAACGACTACCATTTCAGGTGTACCTGAATATCAAGGGAAAAATGTTAAGTCCGGAAATTAGCTTTAGGCTCGACATGCCTATGGCCGAAAGAAATTACGGTGGCGGTCTTGTCTACTCAAAACTTCAGGATATCAATACACGCGAATCGGATCTCAACAAACAGGTGTTTGCGTTGCTGATCCTTAAACGGTTTATCTCTGATAATCCTTTTGAAAATCAGGGCGCGCAAAGTTTTGAAGCAACAGCGCGGAGCAGCGTGAGCAAAATGTTAACTGAACAACTCAACCGGCTATCTGAAAACGTGCGCGGTGTTGAACTTAGTTTTGATATTAAATCGTATGAAGATTATTCGTCAGGTAGCGCTGAAGGACAAACCGATCTTCAGCTTGGACTTTCAAAGACTTTATTTAACGACCGGCTAGTTGTGAAAGTAGCAGGCAACGTGGGTGTCGAGGGGCAAACAAACGAAGATGTATCGGATTACATAGGCGATCTCGCACTTGAATACAAACTTACTGAAGATGGAAGGTTCCGCATCATTGGTTTCAGGAATAGCGATTACGATATGATCGACGGGCAGTTAACCGAAACAGGAACCGGGCTCATCTATGTAAAGGATTATAATTTATTGAGTGAACTATTCAGGGCAAATGAGAAGAAGAAAGACTAACATTGGATTTTTGACACACGCAGGATTCGCAAGCCTGTTCGTGATCTCGATGGTCGTCGTGCTGTCCGGCTGCACCGCACTGAAGCAAGTCCCTGAAGGAAAGATCCTCTATACAAAATCCGATGTTAAGCTCATCCCAAGCGGCCGGGTGCGAGCCAAAGGGAAGATCAAAGAACTACTTTACACGAATATCAATCCGAAACCGAACACTACAATTCTTGGAATGCGCCCAACGCTATGGGTATGGTACAAGGTCGGCGAGCCCGAGAAACGAGGGCTGAAGAGTTTCCTGAAAAACAAGATTGGCCAGGCACCTGTGTACATGAGTGATGTGGATGCAGATAAGACGGTAGATCTGCTTGCTGGCCACCTGAAAAACAACGGCTACTTTCAATCACGCGTTGAATCTGAAACCGAGATTGATGGAAAGAAAGGAAAGATACAGTATACCGCTTATGTACACAGACCATATCGTTTCAGAAAAATCGAAACGCCGATCATCGACACGCTATTTCAGGACATTGATTCTTTAAGAAAGGATTCATACCTGAAACCGGGGCAACGATATAACCTCGAGCGATTAAAAGCCGAACAGGAACGCCTTGAAGAAGCGCTCGAAAACCTGGGCTTCTATTACTTCGATGACCAGCACCTGATCTTCGAAGCTGATTCAACTGTCGGCGACCTTGAGGTTGACTTACGTTTGAAGCTTGAACAAGGTGTGCCGGTAGCGGCCAAACGAAAATACCGCATCGGCAAAGTAAATATATACCCCGATTTCACGCTATCACTTGACACGAACAAGATGCGCCCGGCAGACACTGTAAAAGTGATGGGATTCAATTACATCAGCAGGCTCAATAACTTCAATCCGCGCAGCATTACTAACGTCATTGGGTTAAGGCCGGGTAGGGTCTATCGAAGGATTGATGAAGAGTATACCTTGAGCCACCTGATGACGCTGGGTGCATTCAAGTTTGTCAATATCAAGTTCAATGAGTCCAAGACCGACTCAGCAACCCTTGACGCAAGCATCTTCATGACGCCATTTATGAAGAAATCCATTCGCGCGGAGTTTCAGGCAACATCTAAGTCAAACAACTTTGTCGGACCGGGATTGATGATCACGTTTACAAACAGGAACGCGCTGCGCCACTCCGACCGCCTGGAGCTTAGCCTTTCTTCCGGATATGAAGTTCAGATCGGAAGGAAACAGAACGGCGCGCTGAATGCGCTTGAACTAGGAGGTGAAGCGCGTTTATCGATGCCACGTTTCATCACGCCATTCAAGAAGAATTATCCAACAAAGAAATACTTGCCAACGACCGAAGTTGTACTCGCCTCGCGGCTGCAGCGTCGTCTCGGTTTTTTCACCCTGAATTCATTTAATTTTGGCTTCGGATATACGTGGCGTGAAAACACGTTGAAGAATCACGAGTTTTATCCAATCGATCTGAATTTTGTTCAACTCGGTCAGACATCAACGGAATTTCAAAACCACCTTGATGAAAATCCTTTTCTAAAACGATCGCTGACTAATCAATTTATCCCAGGCGCGCGATACAGTTACACGATTAACACACAGTTAAGCGAGCGCCATAATGAAAAATTCCGGGAACGAGAGATCGAACCGAATCACATTTATTTCAACGCCAAGGTGGATGTCGCTGGAAATCTTATTCAGTTGCTGAAAGGGCGAAGCTTTGAACAGGATCAGGACATCGCAGCAGCTGAAATATTCGGTTCACCTTATTCACAATTCATTCGGGGCGAAATAGATTTCAGGCACTACTTTCAGTTGGATGAACAAAACCAGTTCGTCACAAGATTCACAACAGGCATTGGTTATGCATATGGGAATTCGCTGACGATGCCTTACATCAAACAGTTTGCTGTTGGCGGATCAACAAGCTTGCGTGCATTTCCTGCTCGTTCACTTGGACCTGGAACCTACTACGTGAAAGAAGATAACCAATCAGAGAATAGTCGATTGTTCCTGGATCAACGCGGAGATGTGAAAATAGAGGCGAACGCTGAACATCGGTTCTCAATTTCAAAGACCATCAAAACTGCAGTCTTCATAGACGCCGGAAACATCTGGCTACTTCGTGCCGACACTTCACGCACCGTAACAGAAGGTGATGTAACACGAATTGCTGGTAAGATAGAACGCAAAGAGATACTAAATGAATTGGCTGTCGGTACAGGAGTGGGCTTACGTCTGGACTTTACATTTTTCGTATTGCGATTTGATCTTGCATTTCCCGTTCGGAAACCATGGCTGCCAGAAGGCGAGCGTTGGGTGTGGGATGAAGTCGCATTTGGCAGCAGCAACTGGCGAGGTGAGAATCTTATACTCAACATAGCCATTGGATATCCGTTTTGATATGCTGGCGCGCCCTTTTTGTGTAATGTTTTCTGCGAAGATGATTGATGAAGTTTTAAAGGTGTCAGGTATAGAATTAATGCTTTAATTAAAAACTACAAAAATGAAGACGAGTTTGATATTTGTATTGGGTGTGGGAATGGGCTATGTCCTCGGACTATTGGTAGCACCTGAATCGGGAAGGGCAACGCGCAGAAAAATCAGGGAAGAAGCTGATCGTTTTATTGACAAAGCGCTTGCAAAAAAACATTTGAAGCAGCTTGAAGAAGATGGTGTGGTTACATCTACAGTCGTTACAGAAAGAAGTTACACTTTATCCTGATCGGTTATGGCAATGGACTTATTTTACAAAGCAGCGGGAGCTGTTATAGCGCCTTTTCGTTATGCGAAACGAGAGGTGAAAAGTTTGAAGGAGAACATCAAGGAGGATACACAGGAAGCGATCGCGAAGGTGTTGAAACTTGCAGTCGCAGCCTTCTGCTCAATACTTTTTCTGATATTCCTGAGTGTGATGGTCGCCCTTGTGATCAATAACTCTATGGATCACGAATTCGCCGGCTTTGCCATTGTCGCTGGGTTTTATCTGCTCCTTGGAGTGGGAATGTATCTTTGGAATGCCAATGACAAAAACAAAGTGCAACACACAAAGAACCAGCTAAGAGACGTGCTGTAAATTATAGACCACAGCTGGTGACGAAGTCGTGCGAGTTAACAATTCCTCGAGCGGATGCTGCACGCTGTATTACCCCTGAGGCCGGCTCCCACCCGACTTTTTCCGGCGGAATTTGTTTCGCGGATCGAACCGCTTTTTCGTTTTTGCCGCGGGATTGTATTGTGGTGCTTCACCCATGCCTTCCGGGAGCGGTAATTTCTCTACCTCATAACCGATTAGCCGTTCAATCCGATGGAACTTAGGCTGATCTTTCTCATTAATAAACGTCACCGCGATGCCGGTTGATTCTGCCCGAGCCGTACGGCCAATGCGGTGAACATAGTCCTCAGCATCGTGAGGTGTATCATAATTCACTACGAGCCCGATACCCTCGATATCAATTCCTCTTGAAATAATATCGGTTCCAAGTAAGATTCGAAGCTGACGATTTCTGAACTGGTTCATGATTGCTTCGCGCTCAGCCTGCTCAAGGTCACTGTGGAACGCTTTTATGTTCAGGCCCTTCTTTGCAAGCTCATATCCCAGCTTTTTCACATTCTCTTTTGAATTTGAAAAAATGATAATGCTTCGATGATTATCCTTCTCGAGAACCTGTTTCAGCAATGCCGCTTTTTGATGGTCATAAACCATATATGCAAGTTGCTTAATCCCCTCTGCTGGTTTCGAGATGGCGATATTTATCTCTGCCGGGCTTTTCAAAATTTTATTTGCGAGCGTCCTGATCTTCGGAGGCATCGTTGCCGAGAACAGCAACGTTTGCCGCTGCACAGGCAAATGGTTGATGATGCCAACGATATCTTCATAAAAGCCCATATCGAGCATACGGTCTGCTTCATCCAGCACCAGATGTTGAAGATGGCTAAAGTTGATTCTTCCCGATGCAATAAATGAAATCAAACGGCCTGGCGTTGCGACAATAATGTCCGCACCCTCCTCCATCGCTTTACGCTGCTGATCCCAGGTTGATCCGTCGTTGCCCCCGAAAATTGGAATGGAGCTTACGCCGAGGAAATAACCCAAACCCTCAACCTGCTGATCGATCTGTTGCGCAAGCTCTCGCGTTGGCGCAATGATCAACGTGTTGAGGTGCCGGTTTTCAGCATGCATAATTTTGTTCAGTATGGGCAAAATGTATGCAGCTGTTTTTCCCGTGCCTGTCTGAGCACACGCTATAATATCCTTGTTTTCAAGAATAAGCGGAATTGTCTGTTGCTGAATTGGTGTGGGTTTTTCAAAACCCATCGAATCTAAGCCATCCTGAAGCCTGGAATCGAATTGAAAATCTCTAAAAGTCACTGATTAAAAAATTAACTGCTTAATGGCAGTTGGTAAAGATAGCGTTTTTTTGCTATGGTCTATGTGAGAACAGGCAAAGCTGCGATAACGTTCAAAATCAAAAAGCCAGCACTAAGTGCTGGCTTTTATAAATAGTCGGCGTTCTTTGTTACTCGTCTGCACCCAAGGCTTTGAGCTTTTGCGCAACGCGTGCGGTGTTCTTGTCGTCCGCTGTATAGTAGTACAATAGCTTCAATTTCTCCAGCACCTCAATTTGGGTGTCAGAATCTGGCGCCTTCATTTGCTCTGCTTTCTCCAGATACGGAATGGCAGTCTCGGCGGCTTTCACACGCTTCTGAATAAGCTCGCTTCTCTTTTTACTCTCTGCTTGTGAGCTACCCACAGCACTCCATTCCTTTGTGAGTTTATCTACGTCAATCAAATAAGTGTTTGCGAGAGCATATTGCGCATCAAAATAAGTTGGATCAACTTTCAACGCTGCTACGAAATTTTCCCTTGCTTCTTCATGAAGCTTCAATGTTGTATTAATGTAACCGAGGAAATAGTGGAGCTGCTTATCGTTGGGTTCCCGATTGAGTTGCTCCTTTAAATTTGCTTTTGCTTCTTCAACCTTATTTTGTTGAACCAGCATTTCGATCTCGATGCGCGGAAAAGTAGCGTCAGATGTAAACTTCTTTTTAGCAGCACGAACAATTTCAAGCGCTTTCACTGAATCCATCTTTGACTCCTCACGAGAATATATCTGATAAAGTATCAGATACATATCTCTCGATGTGCCACCCTTTTCTATATACTTCGTTGCATCTTCGATGGCACGGTCCCACTGCTCCTGCTCATTTGCAACAAGAGCACCCACATAATAAGTCAGTGTATCGTTCGCATAGGTTTTCAATTGCGTCTCAGCTATTTTCTTAGTTTTGTCCATATTTTCAAGCGACGCAATCGGTTCTTCCTGGTACTGCTTTAACGCAGTATTCAAATAGTGATTGGCAAGCATTTCCATCTGCTGCGATTTGGTGAAAATCCCCGCCGAAGAAGAAACAAAAAATTCATTATTGGAATCAATAGAATCCGCCTTTGCAAAAGACTTCATGGCGATTCCAAAAGGATCATTTACTGACTCTTTCACCGGGTTACCCGCCGTTGTGTCAATGGTAGCATAAACCAGCCCGCGGTAATACCACGTCTTTCCATCATCTTTTGTTTTCTCATAAGTGGTGGCAGCATCTGCCATATCTTTCGCTTCAGCAAGTTTTCCTTCCTGAAGCATCGAAAGAACCTTATTTAGATTGGGCTTCGGTTGTTTCTGTGCCTGCAGGCTGATTGCAGCGAGCATCAAAAACATAAACGCTATCTTTTTCATCGTCGTTAGTTAAGTTATAGGTTATTATGTTGTTTTTAATTAACTATTCTTCTGTTGCGGGTGCCTCGCTGTCATCACCGATATCATCCATCCCATCCACTGGTGGCTCAACAGCGTCATCAAAGCCTGGCGCTTCCTCGTTCTGCTTTTCGGCTTTTATCTCCGACTCTACGCTTTGGATCTTCTCAATAGAGGATATCCGGTCGTCATCGTTAAGCTTAATAAGCCGGACACCTTGCGTAGCGCGTCCCATAATACGAAGCTCGTCTACCTTAATGCGGATGGTGATGCCAGACCTGTTGATAATCATCAGCTCATCATCATCACCGACTTCCTTAATTGCAACAAGTTTGCCAGTTTTATCCGTGATGTTCAACGTCTTTACACCTTTACCGCCACGGTTCGTAATGCGGTAATCATCGATAAGGGAGCGTTTTCCATATCCATTCTCAGATACAACAAGCAGATTCGCATCCGGCCGTGTCACGCAAACCATCCCGATCACCCTGTCGCTATCAGAATCGAAGGACACGGCTCTCACACCTGCCGCAGTGCGTCCCATTGGGCGAACTTGCTTTTCATGGAAGTGCACCGCTTTACCTTCGCTCTTCGCGATGATAATGTGATTTTTTCCATTCGTCATTGTAGCATTCAGCAACCGGTCTCCCTCGTGAATCGTGATAGCCGTAATGCCGCCCTGACGTGGTCTCGAATATGCTTCAAGCGCAGTCTTCTTGATGATACCCTTTTCAGTACACATGATGACGAAATTGTTATTGATGTAATTTTCGTCCTGCATGTTCTTTACATTGATGATCGAGCGCACGTTATCTCCAGGCTCAATGTTGATCAGGTTTTGAATAGCTCGCCCCTTTGAGGTCTTGGTACCTTCAGGGATTTCATATACACGCTTCCAGTAAACCCTACCCATGTCTGTGAAGATCAAAAGGTAGTTGTGCGCCTGGGCAACGTACAAATGCTCTGTAAAATCGTCGTCTTTCGTTGATACACCTTTCGATCCAACGCCACCCCTACCCTGTGTACGGTACTCCGACAAAGAGGTACGCTTAATGTATCCCTGGTTGGATATCGTGATCACCATATCCTCATTGGGGATCATATCCTCTACGGTGAAGTCATCATCACTATGTACAACTTCTGTCCGGCGGTTATCACCATAACGATCCTTCATTTCGGTTAACTCATCCTTGATGATCTGCATCCGCAGGCCTTCATTGTTAAGAATCTCGTTCAACCGCTCGATCAAAGCTTTAACTTCATTGTATTCATTCTGAATCTTGTCACGCTCAAGACCGGTAAGGCGTTGCAGGCGCATATCAAGAATAGCCTTGGCCTGAATCTCCGAAAGTCCGAAGCGGGCCATCAATCCCTCACGTGCGGTATCCGGATCGGCTGAGCTTCTGATCAACGAAATCACCTCATCAAGATGATCCAGCGCGATCAGGTATCCCTCAAGAATGTGTGCTCTCTTTTCGGCTTCACGCAACTCGAATTTTGTGCGCCGAACAATTACCTCGTGACGATGATCAACGAAGTACTTTATCAGATCCTTCAGGTTCAGCGTAAGCGGACGTCCTTTCACAAGCGCCACATTGTTAATACCAAACGTCGACTGAAGTTGTGTGTATTTATAAAGGTTATTGAGAACGATATTAGGGATTGCGTCGCGTTTCAGGTCATATACGATCCGGTATCCATCCCTGTCGGATTCATCGCGGATATCGGAGATTCCTTCGATCTTTTTCTCGTTTACCAGCATCGCAGTCTTCTCGATCATCTGCGCTTTATTCACCATGTAGGGAATTTCAGTGACGATGATCTGATCTTTACCACTAGGGCTTGTCACGATTTCCGCCTTTGCGCGCATAACCACACGACCCCGTCCGGTAAGATATGCCTCGTGAATGCCTGATGTTCCGTAGATGATGGCTCCCGTCGGGAAGTCCGGCGCAGTGACAAACTTCATCAGCTCGGGGATGCTGATCTCGTTGTTGTCGATATAGGCATGAATACCGTCAACAACTTCGCGCAGGTTGTGAGGCGCCATGTTCGTTGCCATACCAACCGCAATACCTGATGATCCATTCAAAAGCAGGTTTGGCAGCTTCGCAGGCAAAACAGTCGGCTCGGTAAGCGAATCGTCAAAGTTTGGCTGGAAGTCGACCGTTTCTTTGTTGATGTCCGAGAGCATTTCCTCAGCCATTCTTCGCAGACGTGCTTCGGTGTAACGCATTGCTGCCGGAGAGTCGCCGTCGATGGAACCAAAGTTACCCTGCCCGTCGACTAGTGTATAACGCAGCGACCAGTCCTGAGCCATACGCACCATCGTATCGTAAACAGAAGCATCACCGTGCGGGTGATACTTACCTAAAACCTCCCCGACAATCCTGGCGGATTTTTTATACGGCTTGTTGTAATTGACGCCCAGGTCAAGCATCCCGTACAGAACACGGCGATGAACAGGCTTGAGTCCGTCACGCACATCCGGTAAAGCACGTGAGATGATCACCGACATCGAATAATCGATGTAAGCACCTCTCATTTCATCTTCAATATTGATTGGAATTATACTCTGTCTGCCTTGTGGGGTACCACCCGTTTCTTCTGCCATTCTATATGTGTATTTATCGGAAAATCAGTCTTTTTTGAAAGCTGTGCAAGATAGCTTCTTGATGCTGAAAAGTCTAAGATTTCTGTAATGAAAGTGAATGATTTCTGCACTAAAAATTCCAGATAACGCGGGCAGGTTGAACTGGATATTTGGAGACGGCTTAACTCGAAATTTACGCTTTTACAAACACGACTTCACAGGGAAAACCTGTATTGCTGCCACGGTCAGAATCCAACGGTTCAATAGGGATTCAGCTTCTTCTTGTTCTTCCCTTTGTACTTGAGAAGTGTGGGATAGTTCTCGCCGTAGTGCGGATTCTGTTTTTTGTAAAAAGGATGGCGGCGGCTTCGGTACTCCTTGTTCCCATGTACGTGATTAATCTGTGCATGGCAACTCTTATGGAAACACCTTGGCAAATCCGGTAATCGGTAGGTTACGCCCACATTCACAAAGACGGTATTAAGCTTGTGCGAAATACTTTGACTTGTCTCTGGCAAACCAAGGGAATAGCCCTTAAACTCCATGGAAGGTCTTACGAAAACACGAAAATACTCCGAGAACTCGCGCTCAAACGTAACACCCAAATTGAAGTACATGCCTTTTTGAATCACAGCGGAGTTGAACTGCTTGCCAAGTTTATAACCACCCACATTGGCATCAACAACAACGGCATACTCGTAATATCGGTATACCATTGCGCCTGCCATGACAAAGTAATGTTTCATAAAGAAGCCTCCTTTGTCAACCTCGTACTCACCAATATCACCGGCGTAGTTTGTTGGCTTAAACGGCCCGATGCGACTATAATCCCAGGAATATCCGGCTCCTATACGATATCTGTCGAACTCGACGTGAACAGATAACTTAAGCGGTATGCTGATGAGCTTGCTGTTAAAACCTAACTCCGCAGTGTCACTACTCACGAGAAAACTGCCCGGCGGAACCGCCAAAGTAGTGTCAGCTGCATTGGTAATCCAGTCCGTGTAACGTACCCCCGGGCTTCCGTTGGAAAAGATTGCAGGCTGAAGACCGGGAGCCTTGATAATGCCAAATCCGTTAAGGTCATGACGGAAATTCGTTGATCCAAAGCCTGTACTGAAGCTCCATGTAAGTTTCGATAACCACGGTCGGAAAATACCTGTACCCTTTCGTTCAATGTAAAAATGTTCCAGTGGAATAGTTGCATCGCGTTCATTCTTATACTGACCATGAACGGTGGACAAGCCAACAACCATCACAAGGACGGCCAAAGAAATGAACTTACGTTGTGAGGGTGTTAAATTCACTGTTTCAGATCGTATCGATAATACGTTGGCTTTTAAAGGGTTGAATTTAAATCAAAAAATCAAGGCAGCCTAATATGCACATTATACAATTAGGCATCGCGTTCCTTCCGAAGAACAATCTGGATCGGCTATCATGTAGCTACTCTGTGACATTACTTATCCGCGGCGGCGCGAGTGTTGTTTCTAACGATGAAAAAGTATGAAATAGTGTTTGACCTTTTAAGGCTCTATAGGTGAAGTTATAATCTGCATCTTCACCGCTTTGGGATTTAACTGTAAAACTTAGTTTGTTTTCGCCCTCAGTAAATGGAACGCGCGTATAGTAAATACTATGCGGGAGGGTCTGCCAGTTACGGGTATCAGCTTTCTCTGTTATCGCATTCACAAGTCCGATCAACGCACCAAAAGTATCGCTTTCCTTCCGTAGACTATTTTCCGTTGCCTTCTTCATTGCAGCCCGTAACAGTCCCTTTGCCATCTCAATATGCATTCGTTGCTGCAGGCTGTAAAATGCGATCTTATTGATATTCTCAGCTTGCTCCAGCATGTACGTTGCGGTGTCATGCTGGATAAAGGCAGTACTGTAATAAGATGGTCGCTCAACATATTTTGGAAACGCCACCCGAAAGAATTCCAGTCCTGCCAGCGGATCTTTTTTGTCTTTATCCTCCTTGTCGCGCTTCATCTCAAACGGAAATGCCAGATTCAGGTCATCGTTGCGGAAGACGACCATATCAGGTCCATCACGCTGAATCATAAAGTTAATGCCCCATTCGCTCTTTACCGGGCTCAATCCGTTGTGCCAGAAGAACACGAGTTCCGCTTCGGGTGCGATTGGTTTATAATCCACCATCTCAAATTTGTTCTTATAGAACTCAAACTCTTCGGTAAAGCCTGTCCACGATGCGGTATTTAGCAGATCCTTTTTCAATTGTTCCGGAACAGGCAGCCCAAACATGGACGAATAATCCTCCTCATAAATCTCAACGGCGTTCCTGTATGCGATGAAAGCGTTGTTGTAATCTTTCGACGACTGATAGGCGATGCCCATAAGGACATGAATAAATGCATCGCGTTGGAATTTTGTTTCAGAGGTATATTTGTCGCTGAGCTTTTTCAGGCGAATATCCAGCCGGCGACACTCTACCAGGGCATCGTCAGGACGATTCATCTTCAGAAAATTAAGCGCCTTGTAATAGAGCAGCATCAGATGTTCGTGATCCTCGCCGCGATATATCGTCACCATTGGATTGGTGAAGTAAGAAGCTGCCTCATTCAGATAGTTGAGGTGATAATCCTCACCGAACAGGTATGCCTTTTCAAAATATTCGTTGCTCTCCTCGTATTTACCTGAAATAGAAAGCAGAATCCCGTTATTAACGTAGCTAAGAAACCGGTTTCGACCATCAGACTTCCCCTCCCGCTCGCGCGTATTTAAAATATCAATAGCACTCTTAATATCACCCCGTTCAATAACACGATTCAGGTTGTAATTATCCTGGTAATAGGTGGCACATGCAGAAACCATCAGCATCACCGGCAAAAGAAAAATGATGGATTTCTTTGATGACATCAGGTTCAACTGAACTAGTTCTTGACAAACTTTTTGATCTCATTCTGTCCGTACCAGATCCGCTTATTCGTCTCGATATCGGTAAGGAAAAGCGTCGTGATATAATTTACGACTTTCTTTTTGTTATAGACGTCTGTTTCGGAAGTCATCTCACCAAAGAGCATCAGGTCTGCGCCGATCTCCTTACCAAACTGCTTCACCGTTGATGCCTCCGCAAAATCCTGTTGCTGGCTGCGTTCTACCCTGAGTTTATCACGAAACTCTTCAGATTCAACAATATCTGCTATCGACGAATTCAGGATTACCATCTCAAACTTCTTGATGAAATTGTTGGCGTCGATGTGCTCGGCCGTTTTGTTTTTTATCAACCCCATCACAATCACGGGCTTTCTTCCCAATTGCTCAGCATACGTTTTGAAATTCTGAGCATCAAATAAATCATAGATCATCTGGTCGGCAACTTTCCTGGAATCAGTGTCATTCCATCTCCCGCTCAGGTCAATTTGGGTGGATGGATCGATGCGTGTTACTTTCCGGTTCTGACACGAAATCGTGGTAGCGACAATCATTGAGACGAGAACAATTCTGAGCATAAA
>DASPJN010000138.1:0-76442 GCA_035628595.1 Chryseosolibacter sp. | reverse complement strand
TCCTACTACAACAGGATAATCATGAGCAAGTCGCTGACAATAAAGGCGCAATCCGACCTTACAACGAAGACGGTCGAACGCATTTTTGAAAATATCCAGTTGATGGATATCAGCGCGCGCGGATATGCATTGATACGCCAGCCGCAATACCTTTTTCATTCTATCGACAATGCATTGAATTACAATGCTGTTACCTACCGCCAACTTGATAGTTTGTTTGCAATACAGGGTATCGATACAATGCAAAGTATCCCCAAGGTAAAGGCAAGTCTGGATGCTTATACACAATGGTATGTAAAAATGGTGACGCATCTGAAAAACGAGGAGATGGATGCTTATCTGTCTATCCTGGAAAAGGATTATGGAAAACATTTCTGGCAGGAGTACACGCCGTTCATGGATCAGATCAATGCATTTGAAGCTAAAGTGGTCGCAGATGCGCAGGCCGAATATCAGGCGGCTGTTAACCGAAACTCAGTTGTTCAGTTTCTCCTTGTGTTGCTAGGTTTGCCGACTTTGATATTGATCTATTTTCGGCTAAACAAAGATTCGAAAGAGCGCGCATCCCTTTTCAGCAAGCTTCAGGAAAATAACAGGCGTTACCTTTTCAATGAAGGCCGTGATGCTATAGCATCCGCTGATGACGAAAGACAAATTCTTGATAATTCGATACGAAGTCTTGAGAAGGCTGCCAATTTTGTTAACCAGATCTCCGAGGGGAACTATGAAGTGCAGTGGGACGGACTTAACGCTGCAAATGCATCTGTGAATCAGCAGAATCTGGCCGGAAGGCTTGTGTTCATGCGCGATGAAATGAAACGTGTAAAAGAGGAAGACCGGAAGCGAATATGGACAACGGAGGGGCTATCCAGGTTTTCCGAAATCGTGAGAACGCATCAGGGCAACCTGGATGATCTGACCTACCAGGCTTTGACATTTCTTGTAAAGTACACCGGGTCACAGCAGGGAAGTCTGTTCATACCAGATAACACCGATGAGACTTCATTAAAGCTCGCTGCTTGTTATGCATTTGATCGAAAGAAGCACCTGAACAAAAAAGTAACTATTGGAGACGGGCTGCTCGGTCAGACTTTTCTCGAAGGAAATACAACGATGTTAACAAAACTCCCGTCCGGGTATATCTCAATCACTTCCGGCCTTGGTGATGCGCCGCCGTCCTGCCTTATCATTGTGCCCTTTAAACACAATGACGCTATTCAGGCCGTAATGGAAATGGCGACCTTTCATGCGTATGAACCTTATCAGATCGCCTTCCTGGAAAAGGCAGGCGAGTTTGTGGCTTCGGCAATTACAACAGCGCAAAGCAATGAGCGCACGAAAACGCTCATCGATCAAATGACTTCGCAAACAGAGCAGCTGCGTGCGCAGGAGGAAGAACTTCGTCAGAATCTTGAAGAGCTGGAAGCAACACAGGAAGAGATGCGGAGGAAAGAAACCGAGCTTGAACGAAAGCTTCAGGCGATGCAGGTATCTGCGTAAATCATTGTTTTTGCATACTTTTTTGATTCATCTTTTTAATATTGCTGCGAAATCATTCGGAAGATGAAGCAGCTGTTTATTATCTCTTTATTTGTTTTTACTTTTTTTACTGTCGCCGCGCAGGTACGTGAGCATACGAGCAATACCAACGGATGGTATATGTACTTCGGAAATCACAAGCTGAGTGAAAAGATTGGGCTTCACGCCGAAGTCCAACTCCGCCGAAATAAAATCATTAGTGAAAAACAACAATTGCTTTTGCGAACAGGTCTCGATTTTTATCTTCCGTCGGGCGGACGTTTTACTGTCGGATATGGATTTATTGAAACTCACCCTTATGGTGAATTTGCTGCCCCGAAAGCATTTCCCGAGCATCGGATCTGGCAGCAGTATTTAACAACGCAGGCTATCGGAAAGTTAAAGCTAACCCATCGTTACAGGCTTGAACAACGGATGATCGGAAATGCAGCCACCGGAAAGTTTGACGATGGCCGATACGAAAACAGGTTTCGATATATGGCTCGCATTGTTATCGATCTGAATAAGGCACCGCGTCCATTGTATCTGGCTTTGTACGACGAAATTCTTGTGAATTTTGGTAAAGAAGTCGGATATAATCTTTTTGACCAGAACCGCTTGTATGGGGCTCTTGGGCTGACATTGAGCAAAGCAATAAAACTCGAGCTCGGATATGTATACCAGGTCGTCCAACTCAGGTCTCTTTCAGCGCAATCCAGGCTTCGAATAGAGGATAATCATACCATACAGGTCGGGGTATACTCCACGATTCCATTTTTTAGGGCAGAATAAAAGCAAAAGGTCCGTTGCCCGGACCTTTTAATGGTTAGTAGTACTTATGTTGGAAAGTCCTTTCTCGTCTAGTCAAGACCTATCCTATACCGCTTAACCGGCAGTAAATTTCATGCCATAACCCGCCCTTGTCTCGATTTGGACGGTTTTCGATTTTTTCGACCATGTGCTGGGGTCTTCGTTGCTCATTTTGGGACAGTCGTGTTCGGATTGGAATGGATTTTCGGGGCGCTCGGCAAGCCGTGAGCGGCGCCGCTGGTTTCTTTTATGATACCATTTTTAAAAGAAAGGCGTATTTCTTATCTTCCTAAAAACCTGAAGAAGCCCGTGAATCATCCCTTTATTCCACTTAGGGTCGATACATTAACCTTGAATGAGGTCCTGGATTTTCTCCCATATCCATTTCTGGTTTCGGAGCAGCGAAACAACACATATTACAATATTTATGTGAATCGCAAGTTTACCGAAGAGATAGGTTACAGTTGCGAGGAGATGCCTACAATCCATCACTGGTTTCACAAAGCATATCCCGATAAGGAGTATCGTGAAGAAGTAGTTACCGGTTGGCGAGAGAAGAATGAGGAAGCTAAGGAAAAAGGGCAGGATTATGTTCTGATGAATGCGCTTATCCATACGAAATCGCTTGGAGATCGTTGGTATGAGGTGAAGTCGTCGGTTTTTGAAAATGTCAATCTCGTAGCTTTTATCAATATTCACGATGGCATCTTAAAAGAAAAGGAACTCGAACGCCTGAACGAAAATAAGAACCGCACACTTTCCATCTTAAGTCACGACTTGCGAGGCCCTTTAAAGAATCTTCACGTACTGACCAGCCTCGCATTAAATGCTGATTTGACACAGGAACAGTTTATGGATACTGTTCGTAATGTAAATGAAAAGACTTTTCAGGTTTTGGAATTCGTGGAGACAACACTGCTGTGGACAAAATCAAATTTTGATAACGTGAACGTGACGATGGAACAGGTGTTTCCCGCCGAAGTGGTGCGAAATATTTTAGTTCTTTACGAACCGTCCTCAGTTGCAAAAAATATTGCAATTAAGAATGAGATAGACGATGCGTATCATGTTACAACCGATCTCGAAATTCTGACGATTGTTATTCGCAACCTTCTTTCAAACGCAATAAAATTTACGCCCGATAATGGTTTAATCAGCATCACTCTTAAGGCTAATAAGAACGTAATGATTCTGTCAGTTAAAGACACCGGAATTGGCATGAGTGAAGAGATGATTGAGATGCTGCTCAATGACAATTATGCATCCCGCAAGGGAACACGCCAGGAAAAAGGACTTGGCATCGGCCTTCGGCTTTGCCGGGAGCTTCTGAAAAAAATAAACGGAACGCTTGAGATAGACAGTCAGTCGTTACAGGGTACGTCGGTAAAAATAATTATTCCGATTTGATTATAACCGGTTAGGACGATGCTTTAGCATAAGTGCTTCAGGAAGCTGTCGCCAGATCTTAAAGGGCATGCCCTGGTCTTTCTTTTCATTTACAATTGTTCCCTCATTCCATGTTGTAACCAAGTCCCAATAAGCGATAAAGAAAAACCTGTTCGCAATAAAGTCCATGCACCCGTCAGCGAGCAGATTATCATCCTTATCGAATACGATTATTCTGTTAAAGTTTTCGGCAAAGCCATCAAGGTAGTGCGCGCTTCTTCCGGTGCCGTAGGATTGTGACCAGTCAAAACGCAAATCATTTTCATTCACATGGTAGTTTCGAAGATCCTTTGTCAACTGCGTTTCGATGAGCTGTTGCAGTTCCGGGCCCATCCCGGTTCTGGATGGAATCTTAAATGTCTGAAGGTATTTGTCGATGATCATAACGAGAAGGTTTAAATATGGGAATCTCCAGTCACCACTTGAGGGTGACATGGAGATTGTAACCCATGAAAAAGACTAAAGCCAACGGGTGTTTTCCTTCCATCGGGACGGACATTTTCATGTGCCGTTATACAAATAGAGCGAATTGAAGCAAAAAAAGTAATCCGTGCTGGACAGCATTTTTCATCCGTACTGATACGGATTTCATGTTATATGGCGAGATAACCGTTTCGGAGCGCGTATTTGATTAGGGCAATTATGTTTTTGCATCCTGTTTTTTCGAGGATGTTTGCTCGGTGCGAATCGACTGTTCGTTTTCCGATTGAAAGCTTCTGTGCGATCTCATCGCTTGAATGCTCTTCGATGATCAACTGCAGTACTTCAAGTTCGCGATCACTCAACATTTTTCGGAAATCTTCTCTGCGTTTTTCTATCTGGATTTTCTGCATCATGATGCTGACAATTTCTTTTCCGTAATGTGTCGAGTTGTTCATGATGTTTGTGATCGCCATATTTATTTCGCGGGCTGTTGAGTTTTTCAATACATAGCCTTCAGCCTCCGCATGTAAAATTGAACTGACAATCTCACGCTCGTTGTGCATTGTCAGAACCAACACCCGGATGTTCGGATAGACTTTCTTAACCCTGGAGGTCAACTCAACACCGTTCAAACCCGGCATTGAGATATCGGTGATTAGTAAATCAAAGTCTGGCTTGCTTTCAATAATTTGCCATGCGACATCCCCGGATTCCGCGATCGTGATCGTGGCATCCGGAAAATGTTTTTTAAGTATCATGACGAGTCCTTCGGTGAAAAGACGGTGATCATCAGCAAGGAGAATGTTAAAGTTGTTTTCCATCACGTAATTGCAAATTGGATACTTACGCTGGTGCCTGCGCCAGGCTGTGAATCAACTTCGATCTCGCCATTCAGCATTGAAATCCGTGAAAGAATGTTTTTCCAGCCGAGACCCTTACTTTTTGCGATCACTTCCTTCTCAAATCCGATTCCATTATCGGAAATGGCAAGACTGACCGCGGCGCCTTGCCGCCGGATTCTTACGTTGATCTTATCAGCTTTTGAATGCTTGATCATGTTGTTAACTACTTCCTGGATTACCCGGTATACGGCAATTTCCACCGATAACGGAAGTCTTTCTTCGAGACCGTTCGCCTCGAGTTTTATCTGCAATAGTTTTGCTTCGTTTACTTTTACGAAAAGGTCTTCCAGCGCTGCACTTAGGCCGATATCTGTAAGTGCTGCCGGCATCATGTTATGAGAAATCGCCCGTACTTCTTTCGTTGCCTGATCAAGTACTGACATTGAGTTCCGGATCATTCGCATATTGTCTTCCCTTTCATCTTCTACCGCAGACAAAGTGAGTTTTGCGACGGATAGGAGCTGGCCAATGCCATCGTGCAAATCTTTAGCAACGCGGCTTCTTTCGTTTTCTTCGGCCTCAAGCACCGCCGTAAAACGTTGCCGCTGCAGTTCCTCGGTTTCCCGAATGTGCGCAATATGCTGTTTGTATCGTGATCGCTTGTATAGCAGGAAAAGAAGAGTTCCGGTTAGTCCAAAGAGTGTGATCACAATGATAATGGTTGCGCGGGACTGCGTTAATTCCAGATCCTGGATGCGCGTTTGGGCTTCCAACTTAGCAATTTGTTCCTCCTTTTTTGCTGTCTCATATTTTTGCTCAAGCTCGTATACTGTCTTTTGCTTTTCCGCTGTGAACACAGAGTCCTTTATAGTAAGATATGTTTTCAGAAACCTTGACGCATTCTTATAATCGTCGTGCTTCTCGCACATGAGATAAGAATCGTAGTATGTTTCCAATAATTTTTGAGGGTGATTGCTTTTCAGTGAATGGAAGATAGCTGAATCACGGTAGGCCTCAGCTTGGTGCCGCCTCTTCAACTCCCACGAAATATGACTGAGATTGTTGTAGACAGTCGCGAGCGCGTAATCAAGATCGTTATCGTCTGTTCGTTTGGTTAATGATATACCTTTGATGAAATATTTTTCCGCTTCATTGAAACGTTTTAATTTTTTGTAGCTATTTCCAATGTTGTTATAAGTGCTGCCCAATCGTTTGTCGCTGGGTGAGTAAGCAATATTCCTGAAATGATAATCAAGAGCTTCTGTATGCTGGTTGTTATCATCGTAGTTGATTGCAATCGCATTTTGAATGACCCATTTAACTGCTTTGTCAGGCTGCTGCATTTGTTCAAGGATTTGTAATCCTTTTAATCCATACTCAAGACCTTTGGGATAATCGAAAACGTAATTATGGTAAGCAAGTGAAATACTTGCATGCGTGTGCGCAATCATCAGTGTGTCGCTTACTTTTTCAAAGTAGTAGAGTGCACGCTGCAAATAACCCAGGCCGGCATCGGGTTTGTTTGCCATTCCCGCCTGCAATCCCATGTTACGCACAACGTAGCCTGCCCAGGTAAAGTTGTTTGCCCGTTCAAAATAGAGTACCGATGTGTCTGCCCACTTTTCGGATTTTGCAAAATCACGCTCCAGATTAGAAAAGCAGATAAGAAAAGCTGCTTCACCCAACTGGTTTAATGTTCCCCCTTTTTGGGCGCTTGAAAACGCGAGCAGGGCAAGCGAGTCAGCTTTCAACGGATTGTTTAGATTTCGCTTGGCTGCTTCAATGTAAGTGTGGGCTTGAACAGAATCTGGTTTGTCACTTATGTTAATAAGCGTCGAATCCGGTTGAATAGGTTGAATGAGCGCCAGAGCCGCTGAGATAATCGTGAAAAACATCATGGGGTAAGGTCAATACAAGGTACATAAAACTGTGCAAAAATCTGCAATGCATTCACCGGCACAACATTTTAAAAATGGAGGTGAAATTTATGTCACAACACCATCTTCAAATCATCCTCTTTGTCGCTATCGTATTGTTCATGGGGTCATGCCAGACTTCGGAAAAGTGTATGAAAGGAAGAACTCCAAAACTTGTAACAGGACCTGATGGCCCACGAAGAATCTACGTCCCGGAGTATTATATCTACAAGAACGGCAAATACCACTTCATCAAAGGGCACTACCGCTGGGTGCTAAACCGAAAACTCTATGTTCGAAGAAGCATGAAAGGTTATGGTTCACGCATGGAGCGCGCAAGTGTCAGGTAAAATAATATTCCCATTGAGGTTTTATTCTACAACCGTTAACGAAGCGGCTTCCATATAGCCACAAAAAATGTAACCCAACGTTCATCCTATCGGCCGCTCTCTTCATGGCATACTTTATTTCTTCATAGACGCGAATTAATGTTCAACGAAACCAATTTAACGACATGAAAAAAATATTATTAACGGTAGCTGGTTCGATGTTTATCGCATTAGCATCCGTAAACGCGCAGGAGCGAAGCGACACCACAGGTACGCAGACAACGACACAACAAGAACCGTCAACCGGATATTCGACCAGCGAATGGCGAGATGAAGATCGTGAAATGCTTAGCAAGGATGATTTGCCATCAGGACTGGTTGAGACGTTGAAGGATGATCAGTATGAAGGATGGGAAAACGCCACGATCTACAGGAATAAAACTTCCGATGAGTACATGCTCGTTATTCAGGAAGCTGGCGAAGTGAAAACATTTTATTTCGATAAAGAAGGAAAGGCGCTTCATAATTCACCGGAAGGATCAAGTGAATCGGAACAGTATCGCACTGATGACAGTTCGATGCAAACTGGTTCTGAAACAGAAACTTCTGCTGAAACACAAACGGATACTGAAGCTCAGACGGATGACATGGAAACAGGATCAAGCTCATCTGATGCCGAAAGCGGCGATATTTCGGATCCAGCTCTAGATACACAGACTGACACGGAAACGTCTTCGGATACTGAGATATCTCAAGATGCACAAATGGAAACCGAATCAGAAATGAAGACGGACAGCACTACATCGGGTACTGCGGGCGAAGGAAATGAAACTGATTGGTCATCTCAGGAGTCTTCAGAGATGAACGAAGAACAACCTTCTGATGCATCTACAACTTCCGAAGATTCTACCATGGCTAATGAGCCTACCGAACCTGAAGCACTATCCGACGAATCAACCTTGCCTGAAGATCAGGCAGCAAACGATGATATGTCGGCAACAGACGAAGCCTCCACGTCATCAGATCAGAAATCGCCAATCGAGGAGGATCCACAACCATTAGCAGATGAGCCGAACTCAGCTACTCAGCAGGAAGCTGCAGCAGCAGAGGAAAGCGGGTCAGTATCAGAAGATGCTTCATCATCTAATGTGACTGAATCAGACACAATTCCTCAGGATCAAACGTCTGAAGAAACGACAAGCTCAACATCTTCAGAATCTGAAATGTCGTCTGAATCTGATCAGGGCGCATGGCAATCAACCGACGATGCAGCGGCGGGCACAGAGTGGAAAGCAGAGGACAGAGTTTTAATAACAACGAATGATATTCCGTCTTCGATGCTGATCACGCTCGGTGATCCAAAGTACAGAGGCTGGGAAAACTCAAGTGTGTATCGTAACAGAACAACGAACGAATATATGGTGGAGATCCGTAATGGCAGTGATACAAAAACTTATTATTTCGATAAGGATGGAAAGGCCATCGAAAAATCGGGATCTTCTTCTTCAGATGATCACCAGGATCAGTAATTAGAAGGCGATCATCAATAAAAATCCGGTGGATATTTCTGCCGGATTTTTTTTATTTAAAGTGATACAGCAATACAACTGTCGCAGTAAACGCGGGCTTCGCACTACCTTTTATTTCCAATTCAGCATCGAGTTCGGTTTTGGCAATACCTCTGAGATTTGTCAGACCGGCAAGTTTTACTTTTAAACGGACTTCGCTATCAACAATCACTGGTTGATTGAATTTCAATTTCTCAATCCCATAATTGATTAGCATCTTGATGTTATTGATTTCAGCAATCTGATTCCATAAATGTGGAACCAATGAAATTGCGAGGTAGCCATGTGCAATTGTTTTCTTGAAAGGACTTTCCTGCGCTGCTCTTTCTGCATCGATATGGATCCATTGGTGGTCGAGTGTTGCATCCGCAAACAGGTTGATCATGCGCTGATCTACCTTGATATATTCGGAAACGCCGATCTCCCGTCCAATGTACGATTCAAATTCAGCATAACTATTGATGACAACTGCGCTCATAACGACTAAGTGGTTCTGTTTTAGCAGCGAAAGGTAATTAAAAAAAAGTCATGTATGCCACGTCGATATTTTTAATATTTGGATTGCGAATAAATATCATTGCGTTATGAGAATACAAAAAGCCATACTTTCTGCGTTTTTCGTTTTCATTTCTTTGCTTTTCGTTAACGCTCAGGCCGCATTTGAACTGGTCATCTTGCCCAATAACGTCAGTACCTCTTTTCGTGGCGCTTCAGTTGTAAATGACAGCGTTGCCTGGGTGAGCGGATCCAATGGGTGGGTAGGGAAGACGCGCGATGGTGGTGAAACATGGCAATATCTGCAGGTTTCTCAATATGAAACATTTGACTTCAGGTCGATCTATGCCTTCGATGGGATGAACGCAATCATTGCTAATGCAGGTGCGCCATCAAACATCCTGTTGACCAATGACGGCGGAAAATCCTGGCAACTCGTTTATCAGCTTGTAGATGACGAAGCGTTCATTGACGGAATTGATTTTTGGAATGACAACGAGGGCGTGATATACGGTGATCCGATCAAAGGCCGCATGCTGCTTGTACGAACTTTTGATGGTGGTAAAACGTGGTCGCGCGTAAGCGATGCACAATGTCCGCAACTCGAAGTAGGGGAGGCTTCATTTGCTGCAAGTGGCACTGGTATTCGATGCATTAATAACGACAAACTGATCATTGCGACAGGCGGGAAACAATCCCGTTTGCTTTTCACTGACAAGAATTTGACCGCGTGGAAGAATATGGATACACCGATACTGCAGGGCGAAGCGACAACCGGAATATTTTCGTTCGCATTTTCAGGCGATCAGGTGGGTGTCATCGTTGGTGGAGATTATGCGAAAGACACATTGAAAGTTGATCACGTATTCTACACAGCCGACGCCGGGCGCACATGGATGGAGCCAATCGCCCCGACACGGGGATACAGAGAATGTGCTGAGTTTCTCAATGACTTTATTGTCGCCGCTGTAGGACCAACCGGAATTGATATTTCGTACGATTACGGCAAGTCATGGACGCCGTTCTCTGATGAACAAGGTTTTCATCTCGTGAGAAAAGCGCGCCATGGAGATCTTGTTATTCTCGCCGGAGGCAAGGGGAGGGTAGCCGTTCTGAAATAAGATTACGGTGTCTTTTCGGTTTTTTCCATTGGTAATTCCTCAATCCGACTCCATTCCTGCATAGAGCCATCGTAGAGTTTCATCTCGTACCCGAGAAGTCTTCCTGCCATGTACACAACACTCGCAGTCTGGCCGATAAAGCAATATGTTACCAGTTCTTTATTCATGTCTTTCACAGGAGCGAAATATGTCGACAATGAGTCGAGTGGCTTAAACCGGTTTTGATTATTAACGAGGTCTGTATAAGGGATATTCAACGCATTTTTAATATGACCATCGCGTGGATAACCTGTCGGCTCTCCATCATAAAAACGTTTTGCGCGCGCATCAATAATTGCCGTTTTTTCAGAGCTCAGGTTGTTACTTACGTAATTTTTATCAACAATGGCATTTCCGGCTTTTACTATTACATTTCCTCTTTTCGGAGATGGAATTTCTTTGCTAACGGGAAGTCCGGCATTCTTCCAGGCATCGAGTCCGCCGTTCAGATACGATACTCTTCCGCGCAAGCCAAGATGTTCAAGCGTAAGAAACATGCGTGCCGTTACAGATACTTCGTTCCGGCAGTGATACAAAACAACGTACGAATCATTGTTGATTCCCAACTCCTGCAAGATGCGTGTCGCGGTCTCGGTTTCCGGTACATTGTAGTTTCCTTCAGGAGAATTTGGAGCGAGTAGCTCCGGCCACAGGAACTGTGCTCCATTGATGTGCTCTTTGTCGTAGTCATATCGCAGGTAACCGACCTGAAGCAAAACCATTTTCGAATCACCAGATCGTTCTTTGACCCATTCCGGCTCAACGAGCAAAGGTTGATCAGCAGCGATTAGATCAGAGCATACAGCTAAAAGAAAGACCATAGCGATGAGCTTCATAGGGGAATGTTTAATTAGTGTAGTGTTAGATACAATATTCTAGGCAGTTTTGTTGCGGCTATTATTTTAGCGGTCATATGCCGTTTTGATCCTTCCGGAACAATTTTTGAATTAATTAGCACTATGGAACTGGATGTAATTTTAAAGCAGGTCGAGGCATTTGCAAACAATGCACATGGATCGCAACAGCGGAAATATACGGCAGACCCTTACATCGTACATCCGATACGTGTTATGGAAATGTGCAGACAATACACGGATCATTTACCTATCCTATGCGCGGCATTGCTGCACGATGTTCTCGAAGATACCTTAACAACTAAACTGGAAATTGAATCCTTTCTTCGAACAATCATGTCTGATTCATTTACAGAAGAGGCTACCAGTTTAGTTGAAGAACTGACCGATGTTTATGTCAAAGACAAGTTTCCGCGCATGAACAGACGCACACGGAAACAAAAAGAGGCAGAACGCATGAGTAGTGTGAGTGCAAACGCTCAGACAATTAAGTATGCCGATATTTTTGACAACACAGACATCGCATATAATGACCCTGACTTTGCGCGCATTTATCTGCGTGAAGCCTGGGAATTACTTGCCGTGATGAAGAATGGCAACCCCGATTTGAGATCGAAAGCCATTCGGCAGGTAGAAAGCTCCATGCAAAGGCTCAAGCTTCTTTCGTTCCCCCCGGAATAAAGAGAACATTATTCGCTGTTCCGGCGAATTCCTTATGTTCAGTTCTCCGGATCCACTTTTTATAGAATGTTATTGCGTGTATCGGCGTGAATGCCACCGACGACGACAGTTTACACGAAAAAGCTTATTTTTGCGCTCTTGTTATACGCCCTGATTTAGGACTCGATTGAAAACAACATTGCTATGAAAAACTTTGGAATAAAAGATGCCCTCGCCGAGTTAGGTCTTAAGAAAAATAATCCTGGTGTGTCCACCGGAAGTAAATGGTTTCGTTCGACAGGTGAGTTGATCGAGTCCTATTCTCCAGTTGATGGAAAACTCATCGGGTCGGTTTACGCAGCAGATGAGAAAACATATCATAAGGTAGTTGATAAATCGGTGGAGGCATTCAAGGAATGGCGCAAGTGGCCTGCTCCGAAACGTGGAGAAGTTGTGCGACAGATCGGTGAGGCGCTTCGTGAATACAAGGAACCACTGGGAAAGCTGGTGTCATACGAGATGGGCAAGTCTTACCAGGAAGGGTTAGGTGAAGTACAGGAGATGATTGATATCTGCGATTTTGCAGTTGGGTTATCGCGACAATTGCATGGCCTTACCATGCACTCAGAAAGACCAAATCACCGGATGTACGAACAGTATCATCCTGTAGGACCCGTGGGAATAATTACTGCCTTTAATTTTCCGGTGGCTGTATGGTCATGGAACACAATGCTTGCCTGGGTTTGCGGCGACACTTGTATATGGAAACCTTCGGAGAAAACACCGCTGTGCAGTGTAGCATGTCAGTTGATCACACAAAAAGTTTTTGAAGCGAATGGCGTTCCCGAAGGCGTATCATGCCTCGTAAATGGTGGCGCAAGAGTCGGGCAATTGCTTTCATCCGATGAAAACGTCCCATTGATTTCTGCGACGGGGTCCGTAAGAATGGGTAAAGCTGTTGCACGTACGGTAAGCGAAAGACTTGGCAGAACTTTGCTCGAGCTCGGAGGAAACAATGCGATTATTATTACAGAAAATGCGAATCTTGATATCGCCATCCGCAGTGCTTTGTTCGGAGCCGTAGGCACCGCCGGGCAACGGTGTACAACTACACGCAGGTTGATCATTCACGAAAGTGTCTATGAGGAAGTAAAGAACCGTTTGGTTAGTGCGTACGGGCAATTGAAGATTGGCAATCCGCTGGATGCTGAAAACCACGTTGGGCCGTTGATCGATAAGCTTGCGGTGAAAATGTATCTCGATGCGCTGAAGAAGGTTAAGGCTGAAGGCGGAAATATTCTTGTTAAAGGCGGCGTTCTCAGCGGCAAGGGTTATGATTCAGGGTGCTATGTTAAGCCTGCCATTGCGGAGGTTGAAAATCATTTTGCTATTGTACAGCAGGAGACATTCGCACCAATCTTGTATCTGATCAAATACGAAACGATCGATGAGGCGATTGAATTCCAAAACGGCGTGAAGCAAGGCCTGTCTTCATCAATCATTACAACCAGCATGCATGACATGGAAAGGTTCCTTTCCCATGAAGGCTCAGATTGTGGTATTGCGAACGTGAATATCGGAACGTCAGGTGCGGAGATCGGTGGTGCTTTCGGTGGTGAGAAAGAAACAGGTGGTGGCCGCGAATCAGGATCCGATGCATGGAAGGTGTACATGCGCCGTCAGACCAATACAATAAACTACGGACATAACTTACCGTTGGCACAGGGTATTAAATTTGCCATTTGACCGAGTTTGGATTTGACATCCAAAACCTTATTTTTATACTCGTTCAAATAAATTTGTATGGCAGGAAAGAAATACCGCACCGTGATGTTAATTGATGATAATGAGATCGATAATCTCATTAATCAAAAAATGATCGAGGCGGCTTCGGTAACGGAAAATATCTATACACACACAGGCGCGAAAAGCGCCATCGAGTTTCTCAAGAACATGGAGAAACTCGACGTGGCAGATAAAGTCCTTCCAGACGTTATCTTTCTTGATATTGACATGCCGTTGATGGATGGCTTCCAGTTCCTGGATGAATTCGAAAAGCTAAGCAATGTGGCAAAGAAGAAGTGTAAGATTGTTATGCTTACATCCTCGATTAACCCACAGGATTTCAGTCGGTCAAAAAAATACGACAATGTGAAGCTTTATCTGAATAAGCCGCTTTCGCACGAAAGCATCATAAAGCTTGAGTTGTAGCCATTTCTTTTGAGTTTATCTTAAACTTCTGTAAGAAGGCGAACAAATTTGTCGTCAAGCTTAATCAGCTTAGTTGGGGCAAAATAGTTAACGGCGGTGGTGCTGAGTCGTGGGATGAGCGCCTGAATTTTCTTCGCCTTTTCTTTCTTTGCTTCGCTGGTTGCAATTTTCAGAATCTTCAGGAACAGCATAATATTCTCGCAGGAATCTTTACCGAATAATCTTATCTGGCGCTGAATACTGTTTGAAAGCTGATTGAATAATTCATAATCGCGCATCAGTACATATTGCAACGCAAGCAGCGACTTAATCTCGAGCTGTGCGAAAGGATATTTCTTCAGACTTACTTCATTAAGGAGATTGTTGATCAACTTTGCGGCCTCGTCAAACTTATCAACATAGTAACACGAAAGCGCGCGGTAAACGACATATACAATGTGCTTGGGAACATCGAGTGGATCAATCTCGTAGTCTTCGAAGGTCGTTTCGTTTTCGTGGTATAATTCTGCCTCGGTTCCATTGCGTAGATGACGCTCGATTTTTGAAAGCAGGAACTGCGACGGAAAGGTGTAGGTAGCGTAGTTAACCATCAGGTTTGCACACGCATCGTTCACTTCCTCGTAATATTTTTCAGCCTGGCGGTAAACATGATAATGGTTGTAGTATTCAAGCTTAAGGAATTCAAAGACAAGGTTCAGATGATAGTAAATGGAGTCAAGATGATAGCTTTCGAAGATGTTCTGCACCTTCACAAAAATGTCTTCAATAGACTCACCTTCCTGCTGCATGCTGTCGTCAACTTCAACAAATAGCCTGTGGAAGATATACATACAGCTCTGATACACGTACAATCTGTGTGATTCGTAAAGCTTGGCTACATTCACCATCTCCTTCATCACAAGCGTCAGCCCAAGCTTTTCAATTTCGCCGCCGTTCAGTAAATAGTCTCCGAATTTTTTGAAATAGTCAGCCAGCAAATCTTCCGCCTTGTCAACTGCGAGCATGTACGCGACGTGACGATTATACAATTGCGAATACTGGAAATAGTCAGGTGAATTTATATTTAGCCGCTTGAGGGATTTATAGATCACCGTTAACTCGTTGGCCAGATCGTAGTCAAGAAGCTCTTTTTCAAGTTTCTTAAGCGTTGCGACTGAAATTGCTTTCTTTTTTGTAAACAACACTTCTGTGATGTTCGCAACCTTGCGCAGCACGTCAGTACGTGGGCTGTCAAGCTGCTCCATCAGATACTCTTCTATCTTCAGGTTCAAGCGGGAACGCAACGTGTAGTACGCGTTGGCGTTGACATCCAGTTCCGTCATGATCTTGCTGTCAGAAAGCGAGCGTTCACGCAAAGACTTTAAAAGGTAAGCGGATTTTTCTGCGTTACTTTCGATCAGTGATGTATGGATCGCATTGAAGTCTTTTTCAGAAAGCTGTTTAATGATATTCTTTAGCTTGGCCATGAACGCTGTTTTACTACGTGAAAAGTTACAAAATTTATGATTGTATGCAATAATTCAAGGTTTTGGTCAATTTTGTTTAAATCACTCATGATCAAATCGCAGGTCAAACGTTATGTTTGCAATTTGTGATCTGCCATTCATGCCAATCATCAGAACTTTATTCGTGCTTCTTGCGCTGACGGCTGCTTTACCTGGCTACGGGCAGTTGGGAAGCCATGAGAAGTCCGCAATAAAAAATATCGAGAAGCAAAACTGGCCAAAGGCAAAGATGCTCATCCGGAAATTACTATCCAGGGACTCTGCCGATGCAACGGCAAAGTATCTTTATACGCGCTGGTTTTTCGATCCTCTGAATCCACAATACAATATCGATTCTGCCTCGTACTACTTATCGACTGCTTCAAAGGATTACTTTAACCTTTCACCACGCGAACGTGCCCGGCTTGCAAAGCTTGAGATCGATAGCCTGACCTTGACCAGGTTAAGATACAATATTGACAGCGTTGCCTTTGAAAAGGCGAAATTAATTAACACAGAGGGCGCATTTCTGACATTTTTGAGTCGTTATCCTGATACCCGCTTTGACCGCGAAGCGAAACGTCTTCGTGATGAAGCGGCATACAACGAGGCCGTCAGGTTAAACACTTATCAGAGTTTTCTTTCGTTTCTTGACAGATATCCCCAGGCATTCCGCGCAACGGAAGCACGCGATCGGTATGAAAGATTATTTTTTGAAAGCAAGACGCGGGAGCGGACACTGAAAGCTTATGAATCATTTTTGGCAGAGCATCCGGCTACGCCATATCGCAGGGAAGTCGAACAACAGATCTTCAACATCATTACCGCCGGAGGAACACGCGCAAATTTCGAAGCGTTTCTAACTCGGTATCCGGAAAGCTGGCTGCGAAAACGTGCTACAGATTTGTTGTTTCACATCGTTGCCGAGGAGGAAGATGCGGGCAGATCCGTGTTGAAGTTTGATGATTCCCTGTCAACGTTGTTAGAATTAAACAGGAAGATCCTTGTTCCATTTCTGAAAGACCACATGTTCGGTTTTATGGACATTGATGGAGCTGTTATTCTCGATAACAAGTACGGGAACATTGCCGAAGAATATCTGTGCGGAAATGTGACGGAGGATATTCTGATTCTGAATGGTCAACTTACAAACAGATCGGGCGATGTTATAGCGAAGGATACGATAAACGAAATTGAAGACCTTGGATATGGGTTTCTCAAGATTACAACGTCTTGTTTGCGTGTAATTCATAAGTCTGGCTTCCTTTTTTCAGATTGCATCGAGAATGCAAAGATTATAGCAGGACGCTTCGTTGCACTTAAACAGAATAATAAGTGGTCACTTCGCACCTTCACAGGCAGCTCACTGACGTCTGATTGGGATGAAATTGACGATGTCAATGGCGTGATTATTTTCAAAAAAGAAAATCAATGGTATCCGGTGACACCGGCAAATGTTTCCGCCAGCGCTGAGAATACGCCAGTCGTCCCGACTGAAGGATTTCCTGACATCAGACCGTGGTCCAAAAATTTGCTGTTGGTGTCAGCTCGTTACGGCCAGGGGATGCTTGATACGGAATTGAATATTGTACTTCCCGTTGCCGAAAGAACAATCGAGAAGACATTTTTCGGAATGATTTCGAGGGAAGGTAACAGGGTCGAGCTATTTAATTCGAGTGCCGAACATATCGGACATGCGAACGATGTAAAAATATCAAAACCATGGATCGCGGTTGAGCACGATTCGTCCGTTAGCTTCTTTGATCTATACTCACGCGCCACTTTTCCTGAAAGGTATGATAGTATTTCATTTGTTGGAATGTTTGCGGTTGGGTATCGTGCGGATTCACTGGTTGCATATTTCGATGCATCTGTAAAGAAAACTTTTGGTGCCAACACCTCTCTCACGTTTCTTTCCGGTCGTGACTCAACCGGTTACCTTGTACTAGGGGATAAAAATTCAAAATCAGTTTTTTCGCCTGCCGGCGATCTTTTGTTTAAAGGCGACTACGACGGTGTTCAATTTGCAGGTGAAGGATTGTTTGTTGTCATCCGGAAGGAAAAGAAGGGCCTGATTACGGCAACTGGTAAGACGCTTCTTCCAATTGAATACGATGCAATCGGCAGCGTAAACAATAATGTCATCACTTTTTTGAAAAGTATGAAGTTTGGTGCTTACCATGTCAGGAAACAAAAGTTAATCAAGAGCCAGTTTGATAAAAATATCATTCGATACACCGATGATATGCTCGCTTCTTTTCGGAACGGATCTTACTACTTTACAAAGTGGGACGGTAAAATTGTTGGCAAATCCGGATTTGATGAAATTTCTTATTGGAATGATAGCACCGCGCTTGTTCGGAAAGGGAAATTTTGGTCACTGTACAACATCTACAATATGACCGAAAGTATAGGAGGCATTGATGCGATTGAGTATGTGAAGGACACCGATAGGGATAAGGTTGCAATATTCCACCTCAATAGCGGATACGGTGTCTGGAACAATCATGGAACGAATATTATTTCGCCAGATTTTTCGGCATTGATCAATGTTGGGTCGAAAGACGAGCCTGTTTATTTTACTGAAAAGCATGTTGAGGTTGCCTCTATCTACGTTGTGATTTATTATGATCGAAATGGTCGAATGCTCCGACGCCAGGTTTACGAAGAAGGTGATTATGAGCGTATACTTTGCCCGGATTGAGCAATAACCGATGCTGTAATTTTACTGCGCGCCATACGCAAATTCTGTATATTGGCAGATCAATAAAAGTATGAGAAAACTTCTTATCGTTATCCTGGCTCTTTCATCATCATCACTACTTGCCCAGGATAATGTCGTCAGCAACAGGCCACGTCTTGTTGTGGGTGTTACCGTTGACCAGATGCGTCATGAATACCTTTACCGTTTTTTTGAAAAATTCGGAACGGGCGGGTTTAAAAGGCTGATGGGTGAAGGCTTTGTTTTGAAGAACGCACATTATAATTATATCCCGACTATTACCGGCCCCGGCCATGCATCGATTTACACCGGATCAACGCCATCCATTCACGGAATTATTGCAAATGACTGGTACGACAAGAGCCTCAGAAAAGAAGTGAATTGCGTTGGCGATCCATCGCACAAAACGGTTGGGTCAGCATCCGACGCAGGCGAGGTATCGCCATGGCGTTTACTTTCTTCAACGATTACGGACGAACTAAAACTGAATTCGCAGCGCAAGTCTAAAGTATTTGGTCTCTCAATTAAAGATCGCGGTGCAGCTTTACCTGCCGGGCACATGGCGGACGCCGCTTTCTGGTATGACGGCACAAACGGTCGGGTTATTACAAGCACATACTACATGAGCAAACTTCCTGACTGGGTCGAGAAATTCAACCAGCGTAATCTTGCCGATGAGTACCTCAATAAGGTCTGGAATACATTACTGCCAATTGAACAGTATACGGAATCGTTCAAAGATGATTCTCCATATGAAGACCGTCTGATCGGAATGGAGAAAAGGACCTTTCCGTATGACCTGAAAGAATTGAGAAAAAAGAATGCAAATTTTAATTTGCTACCAGAAACACCTTTCGCAAATGATTATCTGACAGAACTCGCAAAAACTACAATCGACGCTGAAAAGCTCGGTGCCGACGAGGTAACGGATTTCCTTACTGTTTCATTTTCAAGTACAGACATACTTGGACACGCTGTAGGACCCAACGGGGTTGAACTACAGGACATGTATCTGCGACTTGATAAAAATATTGAAGACCTGCTAACAACACTTGATCAAAAAGTAGGTAAGGGGAATTATATCCTTTTCCTTACCGCCGACCATGCAGTTGCAGATGTCGCGCAGTATTTGAAAGACATGCGGATGCCTGCTGGGTATTTTCGATCATCACGTATCAAAGCGCTCGTTAATGAGTACATGCGCACTTATTTTCCTGATAAGGACGTAGTGGAGTATATCGATGGCGCCTCTGTGTTTCTTGATCATTCGCTTTTTCAACAGAATCCAAAATCGTCAGGTGTGGATTTTATGATAGCAACCGAGATGGTGGCGAACTTTTTACTTGCGCAGGAAGGAGTTGCGAATGTTTATACAGAAGCTGTTGTTCGACAGAGCAACTATGATGAGGGAGGAATCAAGGGGATGGTCGTTCGTGGATATCACCAACAACGCTCTCCGGATATGATCGTGGTGCTGCAGCCCGGGTGGTATAATTCGGGCAAGGTTTCAGGAACAACGCACGGCTCGCCGTACACTTACGACACGCATGTGCCCGTGTTATTTTTCGGGACTGGAATTAAGAATGGCTCATCTGTTCGTTACCATCCTGTGACGGATATTGCGCCGACCCTGTCCGTTATGTTGAATATTAAATTTCCGAGCGGCGCTACCGGCCAACCAATTCAGGAATTATTTGAAGACTAGCCTTACATTACCCATCAATGAGCGAAACGAAATTTAAGCCCGTCCTTGGTTTATGGGATGCAACGATGATCGTAGCCGGATCGATGATCGGCTCCGGGATCTTTATTGTTAGCGCCGATATTGTACGCAATGTTGGAAGTTCGGGATGGTTAGTTGGTGTTTGGCTGATAACCGGATTCATGACTATTACAGCGGCAGTCAGTTATGGTGAGCTAAGCGGTATGTTTCCGAAAGCTGGCGGTCAATACGTTTATCTGAAAGAGGCGTATAACCCCCTCGTTGGATTTCTCTACGGCTGGAGCTTTTTTGCGATCATTCAAACAGCAACCATTGCAGCTGTTGGTGTCGCGTTCGCCCGATTCTCCGCTTATCTCTTCCCATGGATGAGTGAATCCAATGGATTGTTCTCTCTTGGTATTATTAACGTTTCGGCGGCGCAGCTTACGGCGATAATTACGATCGTCTTACTGACCTATGTCAATACACGCGGAGTGAAAGAAGGAAAGATCATCCAAAGCGTGTTTACGGTGTCCAAGCTCTTTGCATTGTTCGGTCTGATTGCTTTCGGTTTTTTGCTTGTCGATCAAAGTTATTGGGCACAGAACTGGTCGACTGGTTTTAATGCAACACAGGATCTCGGTGCAGATGGTGCTGGAAAGGTTGCAACGGGTTGGGTGGAGATTGGCGGTGTAGCGCTCCTTGGTGCCATCGCTGCAGCGATGACGGGCTCCCTTTTTAGCAGTGATGCGTGGAACAATGTAACGTTCATTGCGGGAGAGATTAAAAATCCGAAACGCAATATAGGTTTGAGTTTATTCCTGGGTACACTCATTGTCACGATTTTGTATGTGACCACCAACCTGATGTACCTGTACGTTCTCCCTTTAGATGGCATCGCTTTTCCACAGGCTGATCGCCTTGCAATATCAGCGGCAAATCAAATATTCGGAGACGCCGGAAAATTTATCATCGCAATACTGATCATGATTTCGACTTTTGGGTGCAATAACGGTTTGATTCTGGCGGGAGCACGCGTTTATTACACAATGGCGAAAGATGGCTTATTTTTTCGTCAGGCAGGAGAACTCAATAAAAACTCAGTTCCGCAATGGGCCTTGTGGTCGCAATGTTTGGTTGCCTCCCTGTTGTGTCTCAGTGGCGAGTATGGCAATCTGCTCGATATGATTTCATTCGTTGTGGTGATGTTCTATGCGTTGACGATTGGCGGGATTTTTATCCTGCGCGTAAAACGTCCCGATGCCGAACGCCCATACAAAGCGTTCTTATATCCTGTATTACCCGGCCTCTATATTCTTATGGGAATAGCCTTCTGCGTTTTATTGATCATCTATAAGCCGAACTATACATGGCCGGGCCTGATCATAACGCTAATTGGAATTCCACTTTACTTCATTGCGCTTAAAGGTAAGTCGAGACCGAAAGAAAGCTAAGGTTTCATTTGTCCGCGTAACAAGGCCAAACCTTCATGAAAAGTTCTCGGTTGAAAGCCCAGCTCACGTTGTGCTTTGCCGATAAGAAATCCGGTTTTAGCGGGACGCTGCGCTGGTTGTTGCAACGACGCTGAATCAGTTGGGTGAATGAGCGATTTATCAAGTTCAAAAAATTCAGCAGTGCGTACAGCCAGTTCATACGGCGTCATAAGCTCATTGCCAGAAATGTGAAAGATCCCTTTGGCTTTTTTGGTTGCAGCGAGGAAACATCCCATCGCCAGGTCCTCGGCAAGGGTGGGAGTTCTGAACTGGTCATTCACTACACGAATTGCTTTCTTGTCTTCCAATGACTTCTTTACCCAAAGGACAATGTTTGAGCGACTCATGTCTTCGGTGATGCCATAGACCAGAACAGTCCTGATGATACACCATTCTGCCTTCATCTTTTGGATTATGCTTTCACCCTCAAGCTTTGATTCTCCATAGAAATTGACAGGCGATGGTACTGCTTCCTCGTCGAGCGGGCCATGACTTCCATCAAAAACAAAGTCTGTTGACAGATGAACAAGATGTACCTGATGTTTTTCGCAAAGCGAAGCAAGGTTTTGGACGGATGAGACATTCGCTTCCCAGCACACGTCACGGTTTTTCTCGCACTCATCAACCATCGTCAATGCGGCAGTGTTGATGATCACATCAGGACGCGTTAGCGAGATTGCGTTTTCAAATTCTGACTTTCGGGTGATATCAAGTAAATGAAACTCGCCGCGGTCGATTTGAATAGCAGACAGCTTGCGCCCTGTAGCGATCAGGTACGCATCATTACTGGATTGAATTACTTTTGAAAGCTTTTGTCCGAGTAATCCATTGGAGCCGGTAACAAGGATCCGAAGCACTATTTCTTTTTCTTTATTTTTTCCTTCGCAGGATATTTGAATCCATAACGTTTCTCGATTTTCTTTTTTGGAAGCTCATCAACTGAAATCATCATCTTGATATCCTCGAGGGGCCTGTGACTTCTGTCGACCGGTACTGTCGCGATTTTATCTAACACCTCGATTCCTTTAATCACCTTGCCGAACACTGTGTAGCTTCCGTCAAGGTGCGGCGTTCCGCCCACAGTGGTGTAAGCTTTGACAACTTCTTCTGAAGGTATTATTTCTTTCTTCAGACTAACTTGTTGCTGACTCTCAATAAGAGGCACTATTTTCTTAATGTAATCTTCGTACGCTGCATTGTCCTTTGAGCTGCTATACGCATTCAGTGAATCAACGTGAGCTTTGTTTTCTGGTATCTGGCGAAATTTCAGAAGCGCTGTATTTAATTTTTGCTGATCAATCCGAAGTTGGATTTCTGAAAATTTCTTACCCTGAACAATATAAAACTGGCTTCCACTACTTGCTTTTGTCGGATTGGCATTGTCTCCCATACGCGCTGCTGCCAGTGCGCCTTTTTCGTGAAAGAATTTTGGATTAAATTCAGCTGGAACCGTATAGCCCGGGCCACCGTTTCCGAGTCTCTCACCGCTCTTTGCTCTTTTTGATTCCGGGTCGCCACCCTGTATCATAAAATCGCTGATCACACGATGAAATAAAAGGCTATCGTAATAGTGTTCTTTCGCAAGCTTGATGAAATTTGCTTTATGCTGGGGCGTTTCATCGTGAAGAAGCACAATCATGTCACCGAACCTTGTCTGGATGGTAACGACAAAATCTTTCTTTTGAGCGACAGCCAAATGAGAAAATGTAATGAATACAAGCAGTGTTAACAGAACCTTCATCATAATCTGAGATCAATCTACACGAATTGCGTTTCTAATATCATTTAGAATTTTAGCGCCGCCATTAACAATGATTTCCTGTGCCGTGCTTTTGCCAAGCTCTTTGGCGTCCTCGATATCAGCCGTGTGTTTCGACTTAATGACCTGCTGGCCGTCGAGTGAAATAATTCCTGCTTTTAATGTGATCTTATTTTCTTCGAGCCAGGCATAGCCGAACGACGGGATGCTGCATCCGCCTTCAAGTTGTTTCAGGAAGGCGCGTTCAGCGCGAATACACGCCTCGGTTTCAGGGTGATTTACCCACCGTTCTATGACTTCTTTCTTATCAAAGCTCAACTTTTTGTGACATTGAACGGCAACGCTTCCCTGGCCGACAGGTGGGACGAAATAACTTGTTTCAATTTTTTCGACAATCATGTGATCGTAGCCCATGCGATGCACGCCTGCATATGCGAGGATAAGCGCATCACATTCCCCTGCCTCCAATTTGCTGACCCGCGTTTGAAGATTGCCACGTATGGAAACCGTTTGCGCCTGTGGATAATAGTGTTTTACGAAAGCGACTCGTCGGGTCGAGGAAGTGCCGATGCGAATGCCTGTATCTTTCAGGGAAATATTTCTTTTGTTACTGACAACAACATCGTTTACAATTTCTCTCTCGGTGAAAGCAATGAGCTCAAGCTCATCGCTCATCGTTGATGCAAGGTCTTTTGCGCTGTGAACAGCGATATCGATGGATCCATCCAATAGTTTGTCTTCGATCTCCTCTGTGAAAACACCCTTGCTGCCGATCTTCGCAATGGAGACATCAAGCATTTTATCACCCTTCGTGTCAATCGGGATGATCTCAGTGCGGTATCCTGATGCGTTGATGAGGCTCGCAACATGATTGGCCTGCCATAAGGCAAGCTTGCTTCCGCGGGTTCCGATACGAATGGTCTTATTCATGACGTTTAGTTGGTCAGTTGTAAATCGGGTTAAGCGCTTTCGCGATCTTCAACGAGAGGTCCAGGAAAATCATTTTAGCACTTCCATTTCTTTCCAGGAAATAAGTTGCATCATTCATCAATCGGAATGATTCGTCAACTTTCTCCAGGTCCATGACTCTGCTGAAATCCTGGATAAACTTCAATTCTTCGCCGCGTGTTCGGTTTAAACTGCCGGCAGCGGAAGTGTGAAGGAGCGTTTCCCGCATCATGTTGATGCTGTAGGCCATCATATTTCGCTGCGATAGCTTATCCATGCCGTGGTAATCTTCCGCCATTGCGACAAGCAGGCCATAATTATGTTTGTAACACGCGCGCATCCATTCAGTAAAACGAACGGCGTTGTTATCCTCTTCTTTTTCGACGAGTTTGAGAGCAAAGTTCAGGTTGCCATCCGCTAACTGTACGATCTTATCGTTCTTTTTCTGATCGACGCCTTTATTTTCGGTGAGATAGGTGTTGATATCTTCATCGGTGAGCAGCGGAACTGTTACGATCTGCGTTCTTGATATAATAGTCGGCAACAGTTTGTCCGCAGCATTCGTTACAAGGATGAAGAACGTATGCGCCGGTGGTTCCTCAAGGATCTTCAGGATCCCGTTGGCAGCAGACGGATGCATGAGTTCGGGCTGCCAGATGATCATTACTTTATTTTTACTCTCGAAAGGTTTTAGTGAGAGTGTTTTGATAATCTCCCTGCTTTCTTCCCGGGAGATCAAAGCTTGCTTGTCTTCCCCTCCATAATAATTCGTCCAGTCGTCGAGCGTGCCGAATGGCTGTTCCAGAAGAAAGCTACGCCACTGTTTCCGAATCTCAGATTTGAATCGCTCTTCGTCTTTATCATTTTTGATGTTACTCAGTGGAAAAACAAAATGTGTATCCGGGTGAATGAACTTGTTATTCTTCGAGCACGCTGCGCAGATTCCACAGGCATCGTCCGGCCCCGCGTTTTCACAGTGCAGATAGGTCGCATACGCCAACGCCATTGGTAAATTCAAAACCCCATCCGTGCCAACAAACAATTGCGCATGTGCAGCGTGGTTGTTCGTTGCGGCCTCGGTTAGAAGCTTTTTTGTTGAAGCAAGACCAGGTATATCTGCGAATTTCATTTTATTTTTTCTCCCATGTACGTTGCTGACGTGTCAATTGAAAAACGTGCAGCAATATATCGCGTTCGACATCATCAAAAGGTATGTTTCTCCTTCCCATCACGCGGGTTACAGTTTCTGCAGCTTTTTCAAATTGATATGTCGAAAAGCCGCTGGTACCGCCCCAGGAAAAGGACGGAACGTAATTTCTCGGGAATCCTTCTCCGAAAATATTTGATGACACATCCACAACGGTACCGGTATTGAACATTGTGTTAATACTGCACTTGCTGTGATCGCCCATCATGAGTCCACAGAATTGCAGACCGGTGCTTTCAAATTTTTCAGTCGCGTGCCGCCACAGCTTCACATGGTCATAATTATTTTTCAGATTCGAAGTGTTCGTGTCGGCTCCAAGATTACACCATTCGCCAAGAACCGAGTTACCAAGAAATCCATCGTGACTTTTGTTGCTATAGGCGAACAATACTGAGGTACTGACTTCTCCGCCGACCTTGCAATACGGTCCTATGCTCACATCGCCGCGCATTTTCGAGCCCATGCTCAGCTGACTTCCTTCACCCAAAGCAAACGGCCCGCGAATAAGCGAACCTTCCTGGATGATCGTATTTTTCCCGAGATACACGGGGCCATTTTCGGCGTTGATTACCGCGGCACGGATAGAGCCGCCTTCCTCGACAAAAACATTTTCGTCAGCATACACGATCGTGTACTTGTCGGAAATTCCGGCAGAATTCCGTCCCTTTGTGATCAAATCAAAATCAATTCTTATTTGATTACCATTCTCTGAAAAAATCTTCCAGGGTTTGTCAATTAGTGTAATAGAATTTGAATACTCGCGTGTGTTTGCGTTATTCATTTCTGTAGTAGGATTACTTGCAGCGATGAGTAAGCTTCCTTTAACAAGGAACGTTCCGGGTGCAAGCAGCCTGATGGCTTCAACCAGTTTTTCGTCGGGACAAACGGCACCGTTGATTAGCAGGTTCGCGTCTTTTATTGATGAAGAAAATTTTCGTTGAAGGTAATCCTGTGTTTGATAAGAAGGTTTTGTACCAAGCCATTTTTCCCACTTCTCTGAAATCGTAAGGATACCTGTCCGGATTGCAGCTACAGGGCGAGTGAATGTAAAAGGGAGCAGATCAAGCCGGATCACCGGATCATCGAAGAGGATTACGTTCATGTTCCAAAAATAGGATTGGTATCCAAACAATGAGAAGATTATTGCATTATTTTCAGAACAGCCATGTCTGAAAAATAAAAAAGGTCTTCAGGACGAAGACCTTTTCACAGTGCTTATAGAAGAGTAATTAAGCTTTCTTGTATTTGTTCTTAAACTTCTCAACACGGCCTGCTGTATCAACAAACAGTTTCTTGCCGGTAAAGAATGGATGAGAAGCAGAGCTCACTTCAACCTTGATCACAGGATATTCTTTCCCATCTTCCCACTTAACCGTTTCTTTAGGATTTTGCGTAGAACGGCTCTTGAACTTCGTGTCGCTTGAAGTATCCCAGAAAACCACGTCTCTGTACTCAGGATGAATGCCTTTTTTCATGTTATTTAAATGCTATTTCCGTTAAAGGACTGCAAAGATAAGGAGGCTGCCGGAAAAATCAACAGAAAGTTTATGAATTTCCACATGCATTTTCTTACCCGTCCGCCCGACTGAACAAAGATAACGATTACGGTTGCTTTTTTAACTGTTAAAATAGCCCCATTTTGCACGTCGAACGCTAACAGCCGATCTGTCAGTAGGTTAACGACATGAGATTTTTTGCACTCCTCGCATTTTTTTGCCCTCTTCTGGCCGCTGGCCAAAGCAATTTTGCCCCTCTTAACGAGGACTATTATCATTGGATCGACCGTTATGAAATAAAAACCGGGCGTGTGCGATCGGAGATATTCACGGCAATAAAACCATATAAAAGGGCCGATATCGTTTCATTTATGGACTCGGTGAAATTGAAAGACGTGCTCGAAACCGAGGTTGACGATTTCAATTACCAGTACCTTTTAAACGATAGCTGGGAATGGGCAGCCGAAGGTCAGGGAGATAGCCGCAGGCCTATTTTGAAGCATTTCTACCGAAAAAAGTCCGATTTCTTCAGCTACCATAGCGACGACTTCGATCTTCATATAAACCCCGTAATCTATTTCCAGGCGGGGAATGACAGCGAACGAGATGACCGGCTTTTCATGAACACCCGTGGCGTCGAGGTGCGCGGAATGGTTGATAAAAAAGTTGGCTTTTATACCTACCTGACCGATAACCAGGTTATCCTGCCATCTTATGTCTGGCAGGTTGTTGGTGAGACCGATGTGATTCCACACGAGGGTTTCTGGAAAGAATATCAGGAAGGGAAGGGCGCGGACTTTTTGCAGGCGCGTGGATATATCACCGCCGATGTAAGCAAGCATATCAATGTTCAACTGGGGCACGATAGGTTTTTCATTGGAAACGGTTATCGCTCGTTAGCGTTCAGCGACTATGCTCCGCCTTCGATGTTTCTTAAGGGAAACGTAAAGGTGTGGAAGGTGAATTATCTTTTTTTGGTCAACCAGATGACAACACCGCCGGATGATGCAATCACTAATAAGTTTGGTGGACTAAAATCAATTTCAAAAGGTTATCCGAACAAGTACAATGCGCTGCATCACATTAGCATTAACATCGGTAAGAAACTGAATATCGGCGTGTTTGAATCCGTGATCTATTCGGCAGATGACACTCTTGGCTATGATCACCTGCGACTTGATTATTTCAATCCGATCATCTTTTATCGTGCCATCGAACAGCAAAACGGCAGCAGCGATAATGTGTTGCTCGGCATGGACTTCAAATGGAACATGGTGAGAAATTTTCAGGTGTATGGACAATTTCTGCTCGATGAATTTGTGATTTCAAACATTCGTGCGCAAAATGGATGGTGGGCGAATAAATTCGGGGTGCAAATTGGCGGTAAGTATGTTGATGCGTTTGCTGTGCAGAATCTCGACCTGCAAGGTGAGGTAAACATCGTGAGGCCGTACACGTATTCGCATAATTCCACTTATGGAAATTATTCGAACTACAAACAGGCGATTGCCCATCCGCTCGGTGCAAACTTCCAGGAATTCGTTGGGATACTTCGTTATCAGCCGTTAAAACGCTTGAACGTAAAAGGCAAGCTCATTTACGCGCAAACCGGCCGTGATGCAGCAGGCGAGAATTGGGGAGGTAATATTCTTAAGAATAACAGGGATATCGAACAGACGTATGGTAACAAGGTTGCGCAAGGTGTCGACAATAAGATCTTCTTTGGAACATTTACGGCTTCCTGGCAACTCTTTCATAATTTTTTTATTGAGGGAAATGTCGTTTTGAGAAGGAGCGAGAGTGACTTGAAAATTTATGACAACAATACAGCAATAAGTTCTTTAGCTTTGCGCTGGAATATACCACAGCGTCTTTACGAATTTTAATGGAAATCTACCTACGCATCCTGCGATTTGCTCCTAACATTAAATCCAGGTTCTTTAAGTTTTTGATCTTCTCGATTCTTGCGGCAGTTTTCAGTGCATCGTATCTGGCGCTATTGAAGCCGATGCTTGAGATCTTGTTTTACCAGGAGGAAGCGGGTCCTGCAATTGCGACACGTCCGGAGTTTGTTCTTTCTCTGAAGTATTTCCGAGAGCTTTTTCAATATTACTTTGTTTCCATCATTGAGAAACATGGCTCTAATGGCGCATTGCTTTTCGTTTGTATTTCCATCGTTGCGTTTGTTTTTCTTGCGAACATCTTCCGGTATATGGAACGCATGGTGGCTTCGTATTTGAAAGTTGATGTTGTCAAAAATCTTCGAATGGAGATTTTTACGAATGTCTCACGTTTGCACATCGGTTTCTTTAATGATCAGCGAAAAGGCGATTTGATCTCACGTTTTACCAACGACGTGGGTGAAGTTGAAGGCACCGTCATCAACAGCTTCAAGGCTATCAAGGAACCGATCACACTCATTGTGTATATCATCGTGTTGTTCACAATCTCCGCCAAGCTGACATTGTTCACTCTTATTTTTCTGCCTGTTACTGGCGGAATTATCTCGGAGATCATCAAACGTTTAAAGAAACGCGCGCAGCAAAGCCAGGAATCGATGGGACGAATTGTTAATATTCTTGATGAAACGTTTGGCGGCATGCGCGTGATCAATGCGTTCAATGCACGCAAGTTTCTTCTCGGAAAGATGGAAAATGAAACATCTTTTCACCGCAAGGTTAACCTCTCGATTTCACGCAAGAATGAACTTGCTTCACCTTTGTCAGAATTTCTTGGTGTCATTGTCGTAGCGGTGATCCTGTACTACGGCGGCCAATCTGTTTTGCGCGGTGATGGAGATCTCACTCCCGCGTCTTTTATGATCTTTCTTGGTTTTTACGCCTCGATGATTCAACCTGCAAAAAACTTTTCGAACGGACTGACATCACTTCAAAAAGGTATTGCTTCCGCACAGCGGATCTTCGACCTGGTCGACACGCAGCCAGCCATTCGCAACAAGCCAAATGCTATAAATCTTGAGGCTTTCCGCGAAAGCATTGTTTTCGAGAATGTAAGCTTTGCTTATGAAAAGGAGATGGTGCTGCAGAACATCAATCTGAAGATTGAAAAAGGAAAGACGATTGCGCTGGTGGGGCCATCGGGTGGGGGCAAGTCGACACTCGCCGACCTTGTTCCCCGATTCTATGATCCAACAGCGGGGGAGGTGAAACTTGATGGTGTTTCGCTTACCGATTATGAGCTTGAATCGCTCCGGAAACAAATGGGCGTGGTGACACAAGAGTCAATCCTGTTCAATGACTCTGTCTTCAATAACATTGCCTTCGGAATGGAGAATGTTCGCGAGGAAGATGTGATCAATGCATCGAAAATTGCGAATGCACATGAGTTTATTTCCCAGATGGAAAATGGCTACCACACAACAATAGGGGAGCGTGGTGCGAAGTTATCGGGTGGGCAGAGACAACGCCTTAGTATCGCCCGCGCCGTTCTAAAGAATCCGCCAATTTTGATCCTTGATGAGGCCACATCTGCACTGGATTCGGAATCCGAAAAACTCGTTCAGGATGCATTGTTTAACCTGATGAAAAACCGCACTTCCATTGTAATCGCACACAGGCTAAGCACCATTCAAAATGCGGATGAGATCATTGTTATTCAAAACGGCGCAATCGTTGAACGTGGAAAGCATGACGCATTGCTGCAGAATAATGGACTTTACAGGAAACTGAACGAAATTCAGAAGGTCTGACCAGGGGTTTTGCCCTTTTGCGAATTCGGTGATAAAAAGTTAAGTTTGAGGACTGCATAGCCCCACACCATGACTAAAAACAGATGGATCTTTTATAGCGTCTTCGGCGTTTTCCACCTTAGTGCTTTCATATTCACAGTCACGATCGATAACAATTCCAGCCTTCTTTTTAAGATGGTGGGTTGGGTACCATCATTCAAGTGGGTCACACTACTCGGGCTGATCCTTTTAATTGTTGACATTATCTGGGTTCTTTCCCGCAACAAAGAGGATTCAAAAGAAAAGGCTGCTCTCAATCATGAGTTGAATACGTTGAAGGCAAAGCTTTTTGACATGCAGGAAGCGTCACGCAGCGCTGAGGCTCAGCGCCCGACAAACCCATAGATTTCCCGACGCCGTTTTTTTCAGGATCTTCCCATCCTGATTAAAGTGTAGCCTTCGTTCCAAGAAGCGCTGCTTCAATCTTTTTTGCTATATTTCGGCTTCACGATTCTCTCTGAAGGAAATGATAACCACCACCACAACTCAATTGGCCAAGACATTTGGCAGTGCAGTTCAAGGAGTTGATGCACGCACCATCATGGTTGAAGTCAGCGTAGGACAAGGAACAAAATTTTTCATGAGTGGGCTACCCGACAGCGCTATTAAGGAAAGTCAGCACCGCGTTGAATCCGCCCTCAAAAGTTGTGGCTACTTCATGCCACGCAAAAAAACAGTTATAAATCTTGCTCCCGCCGATATCCGGAAGGAAGGCTCTGCTTACGATCTTCCCATCGCACTATGTGTCTTAAAAGCGTCCGGACAGTTACGCGCCGATGATCTGGATGAATATCATATCATGGGAGAACTTGCGCTTGATGGAAACCTCCGCGCGATTAAAGGTGTGCTACCGATTGCTATCCAGGCCGCGCGTGAAGGATTTAAGGCATTGCTGGTGCCGTACGATAATGCGAAAGAAGCTGCTGTTGTTGGTGGTATCAACGTGATCCCTGTGCGTTCGTTGAATGAGGCGGTTGGATTCCTGAACCAATCTATGACAATTGAGCCTGTGGTTGTCAATGTGAAAGAAGTATTCGCCTCGAAGCTTAATCACTACGATACAGATTTCCGCGACGTGCAGGGTCAGGAGAATATTAAACGCGCGCTTGAAATCGCCGCCGCCGGCGGTCATAACGTGATCATGATCGGTCCTCCCGGTGCTGGCAAAACAATGTTAGCAAAACGGTTACCAGGAATCCTGCCACCGCTTTCACTACAGGAGGCCCTCGAGACGACCAAGATTCATTCCGTCGCCGGGAAGCTTTCCCGGGAAACCGGGTTGCTGACGACACGTCCTTTCAGAAGTCCGCATCATACCGTGTCCGATGTAGCATAAATTTGTGTGGAGGTGTGGAAAACAGCGTTTAGAATGTGATTTAGGCCGTTTTTATGAAATTCTAAAAGACTTTATTAGGTCGGTATTCGGCATAAACGAAGCTGAACCAGTTTCAAATGGTGCGGGGTTTACCTTGATTGCTCTGTTCCTGTTGTGTGTGTTATTATCAATTGCTTTGTGATTCGATTCGCTGAATTTCGTCTATGCTGACAATTTCGAAATCAGAACTCCACGAATCTAAAAGAATCAGTAAGTAATTATTTACATGTTCCAACAGCTTACCGCAAATAACACTTTCATTTTTGAGAAATAATTGAAGACGGCAGTCGCCTTTACATTCTTCAAGAATCTTAGTTACCTCTTTGCTTTGCACTTGTATTTGGGTCTTAGAAATATGCTTAAAAGATAATCACACTAAACCACACGCGACAAATTTATTTATGTCTGGTTTTCATGACAAGTCTTGCACGAATCAATTCAGACCCTTTACTTTCGAATCTCATTAGAGAGGGTTTTTTTTTAGTTATGCTTATTTTTAGGCAAAACGAAAAAGCACTTATGACAGGCGGTTGTAAGTGCTTTTTTTATTTTAATAAATGATAAGCGGGTTCTTAACATTTGATAAATGAAGTGTGAACAAATGTTCTTTCAAAGCCTGTAACAATTTTGTACTTTTGTTCAATCCCTTAGAGAGGGGTCTTTAGTTTCCTTATCGGTCTTATCCCATCTTTGGGGTCAAGGAATCAACCCGATAAGGTTTAAAAGCACTTATAAACAGACGGTTTGTGAGTGCTTTTTTTTATATTGATGTTTCAAACCCTCTACTATAATGGCTTCTGCTTCTGTTCGCCTGCAATTGGCATATAACTTTCAGGATAATACAGTTCATTCTATGGACGCCTTCCTACGTAACGACAACGAGAAGGAGGTACTTATTATCATGCGTGAATTAGCAAGTGCTTTACAAATCGCCATTGAGATCGAAAGTGAAGCAATCCAAGAGGGTAGTCTTGTCAATTTTTGGAAGTTCATCGGGGATAATGAAAAGCAAATTAAGATGTGTGCTGGTGCTCTTATTTTTATTTTTAGCTTGCCTTATGGCTATCAACAATTTCGAAACGTACAATTGGATAATCAAATAAAGGAACTTGAAATCATTAAAAGAACCGAAGAAGCAGAAAAGCTTAAAAGAGAAGCACTAAACGCTGATTCTGTTATGATGTCCCAATTGGTCGAAAGGGCTGTTCAGTTAGTGCAAGACGATATAAAGATACATGTGCATAAGTCACACTTCTATAAAAGGTTAATTACCGAAAGGAAAGTTACTCATATAACAGCAACCGAAATTGATGAAAGAAGTTTGCCGGTCGGCTCTGAAAAGCGAATTGATAAAATTGATTTTCCAAAATTTATTTTAAAATCGAATAACCTTGAGCCATTAGTTGACGATGAGGCACTAATTGAAATAATCGCACCTATTTTGAAAGCTGGTGATTTTTCTTGGAAGGGAATTTATCAGAATGAGCAAATCAATTTTAAAATACTTGATCAAAAATTTAAAGGTTCGGTATTAGCCGGTGAATATACTTTTGCTAATGGTGATTCAATAAGATGTGTACTTCAACAAAAAAGACAAGTTGATGATTTAGGGGTCATTCGAGTTATCGAAAGAAATGTCTTACTTGTAATTGAAAAAGTCAATTCAACAGAACCAGCAATCATTACGCCACAAGGTCAACGTCATAGGGCAAAAAAGAAGCAAACCGGAAATCAGCTCTCTTTCTTCTAATCAGGTCAGAAAAGTCGAATACAAATTATTCTTTATACAGCACTATATATTACATGAATGTAATAGATAAGATTGATTGATAGTTAGTATTTAATAGCTCACCACGATCTTTACAAACAATTACCGGCATACATGAGTCAAATACATCTTTGTTGCTAATTGCATTCTTTTTTAAAAGAATGCTGTTTGCTTTACGATTTGATTCAGTAGCTAAATAATACATCTTCCTTGTACTTGTTACGAATGATTTTTGCCCTTCAACAATTAAAGGAAATGAATATTGTTTGTCGTATGTATCAATATCGTTATTGATATCGACGTATTGAGCCAATAGCTTTTTCAACTTTTCATTTCTTGATGAAAAAACTTTTGAAAGTATGCCGGCATACATGGTGGTTGGAAGTTTACGATTCAAAAAGAATGATGAAAAAATATTGCAGTTAATAAGATGCTGCTTATTCTCATTCAAGAAATGTTGAAAGTTGTTTACAGCTTTCAAAAGTTCGATATCATCAGTGATATTTGAATAAGGGTTAAAACCCTTTTCTTTCTTGAGCTTTTTGATTGCCTTCTTTGTTTCATTTTTGTCATAGGCAATCAAATCATTTTCAATTTCTGTTTCCGAAGCAAAACCCAAAGCCGCGTTATCAAAAATATAAGTGTTAGAGTAATATCTCACTACCTGTTTTTTCTCAAAATCGTAAATGAATCTACTATCAATTTGTAAGTACTGTTTCTTGTACTCACAATAGGGAATATTATTAGCGATTACTTTTCTATTCTTTCTTCGCTTTAATAAGCCTTTCTTAATGATTGAATCAATCATTTTATCAACTACCGTTTTTGAACTAATACCTGAAGCGTACCTTAATTGATCCAAACTAATTGTGAATTCTTTTAAAGACTTCTGTTTTGCATCAATTCTATCATCAATAGAACTGCATTCATGTGTACGTCTCTTTTTCGCATTATAGTTTGACCACTTTTGTAACTGCTTCATTACATATATAAGTCTTGTTTCATTAAATGTTTTTTCATCAATAACAGTTTCAAAATCGAATTTGCAAAAGGGGTGATAAACAACTCCCTTTCTATTTTCAAAAGTTTTAAAATTTAAAATATCATTAACCGCATTCAACGACTTTAACGAATAGCCGTTTGCAAGCTTCACAATGAATTGACGGTTAGCGAGCCTTTTTAACATAGCATAGTAAAGACTTCTGCTAATGTTCAAATGATGATTGATTGTTTGCCAATCAGCTTTTTGAATGAGGCCGGGAATGTGTAAGTAAATGTTGGATACAGCTTTAAGGCGAACAAAAAAGTTATAATCTTTCAATAGATTATGATCTTTGATTTCTGTTAATGCTTGGTATGTGTATTTGATTGCCTCCAACGTTGTTTTTTATGCTTCTGATTTCCTATCAATTCGCTTTCCCAAAAGCTTATTTGATTCAACATTTTAGTCTCTTAAAGAATGGGAAACTCGACGGCAAAACGTTGGCAAATGCCGCCGAGCATTTTTAACTAAATTTTCTTTAAGAGAATTCTTATATAACTACTGGCCGGCAGTCATAAAAATCCAAAATTCAAAAAGTATTTTTTCAGAAAAGAAATTACAAGAAAGGAAATGTTTTCATCAAATGTTGTACTCACAAAGATACTTTTCAGAAATCCAGTTGTCAATTTTTTGCAAAGGCAGTAACAAAAAAAAGAACCCGGCATCAGACGATGTTTGCCGGGTTCGGTTACCACTTTTTTTTGCCTCACATAAAGCAATAAATCTTTTGTGCTTTACGCGAAAGCACAAGTTAATGTTAAAAAATGCTGAAGTCAAATTTTCAAAACTGCTGCACCAATGATTGTAAATTTCTTTTTTTGTTGGCTGTTATGTTCTCGTCTTATGTTCCGATGGAATATGGAATCCCGAACTCGCGGCTGATGTACGTACTTCTAATTAGAAAGTTTCACTTGATTGTAACCTTAATTTGTTTTTTATCGTTTATTATGTTGTCAGCGGCAAAAACAATCAATAAAAATATTTGAACAAAGCAAAGCTATGTCATGGGACGAGTGGCACGGGTATGTCTTTGCCTTTGCAGCAGCGATAGGTTTCTATATGAACGCTAGTCATGAGAACTGAATTAGCTTGATAGAACTATGTTCTCTTTAAACGAAAAGGGTTGAAGTGCGCCAACACGTTCAACCCGTTGTGAAATTTGTAATTAAGAATCTTATGAATCAAACGTAAGCACATCTAAACAAGTTTCAAAAAGTTAATTTACTTTTTGATTCTCCTGCCTTATGCATAGTGCCTTCAAGCGCAGAATCAAACCTACTCATATCTATTTATGATGTAGTCGGCATTTCCTTGTGTTTGCCGTTAATGAATATTAAGTACCAAAATTTGAAAATATTTTTATGAATAATTTATTAGTAACACTACAGGAAGACATTCGTGCTGTAAAAATTGAGATTACCAACATTAACACAACGATTGCCGGGTCATCCGAAGACCAACGCAAAGTCTGGTTGCGACATTTGGATGAGATGGTCGATGATCTCGGCTCTTTAAGACGAGAGAATCACGCGAATTGTGAGGCATTAGATAAACTAATTGCCGGGCTTCGACACATTTAATTATTAGAGGAATTCATTTTTCTAAAGTGCCGGTATTTATGATTAAAAAACTAAATCATTTATGCCGGCACAAACTATTTTCAACCGCGACACATATTTTAATCAAACACAGATAATTGAACGCGAAAGGCTGCAACATCTATACGAGCATTATTTAAAGCATCATTCAGCATCTTCAATTACGTACACAGATAAAGACACGTACTCACCTTTTGACTGCCTTTTTATTTCGGGTTCGTCTTTGTGTTTTGCCGAGTTTAAGAAAAGAAACATATCAATATTTAAGTACGACAAATCCTTCATCGAGAAAACAAAGCTTGTAAATCTTTTGCCCTTACATCAATCAGGCGGCAAAGCCTTATTTATTATTGAATATCAAGAGGCATTTGTCTTTTTCAATTTATCATCTTTAATTTTTGAACCTGAAGCACATTGTAACGAAAATTACGATTACAATAAGCTTGCATGGCTCGACTGCACAAGTGATAATTTTAATTATCAACGAAATCAAACAAAAAAACTGATACGATATCTTTCGTTTGAAGATGCCTTTTTAATTCTTTCCAAGTAAAAAATATTATTTTTCAAAAAATCAGTTTTTGCTTTAGTCGATGACTATTTATTGATATTAAAACAAATATCAATAATGGCAAGAAACACACTTAAGTACGAAAAAATCTATTCAACTGATGGAAACGTTCTCCTGAGCATTTCAGAGGCAGCACATCTTTTATGTGTTGCGGCATCGACTGTTAAAAAGTTAGTTGATCAGAAGAAGATAAAATGCCTTCTGTCGGAAGGTAAACATCGAAGATTTAAGAAATCAGAAGTGTTAAAGTACAAGGCAAAGATGGAGGCTGCACAGAAATGACTAAGTACTATTCAATTCATGACATGATTGCTTTTGCCCAATGGTGCAAAGATGAAATTAAGAATGCTCCGTTTATTGATGAATCAATTTTGAATGATTGGGAAAATGAATATTTAAAATCTGCTTACAAGGACACCGTTAAAGCAGTACTCAATAGAATTGAAGATACAAAGCGGCAAATAAATAGCTGATAATAATAACGCTTATTTTGACTAAGTGATGATTGAACGAACATCTAAAAAACAAAATTATTTGTGCCGATGCATTTGAAACATTAAAACAAATTGAAAATGCAAGTATTGAATGTGCAATACTTGATTTGCCTTACAATATGTGTACGACCGAGAAAGATTGGGACAACCACGTAATTGATTTAAACAAGCTATGGCAGGAATTGAAACGAATAACAACACCAACTGCCAACATAATATTTTTTGGATCGCAGCCTTTTACCTCAAAGGTTGTAATGAGCAATCCAAAATGGTTTCGATATGAAATTATTTGGCAAAAAAACATTCACTCAAATCCGGGTAATGCTAAAAAGCATCATCTTAAAACGCATGAAAATATTTTGGTGTTTTATAAAAAGTTCGGAACATATAATCCGCAAGGTTTAATTGAATTAGATAAGCCTGTACTTAAATCTAATTCGAAAAAGAATAGAAGAATAAAACATCTGAACGGCATAAATGAATTTTATTATCAAACTCAAACGAATTACCCTAAGTCAGTTCAGCAGTTTAATGTCGAGCGCGGCAAACATGGGTCACAAAAATCTGTTAAGCTTTTGGAATATTTAATTGAAACATTTAGCAACGAACGCGAGACAATATTAGATATCACAGCAGGATCATTCAGCCTTGCCGTTGCAGCGCAAAACACAAATAGAGATTGGATTTGTTGCGAAAGGGAACAGGAATTTTGTGATGTTGGTAAGGAAAGATTTGTAGTCGGTCAAATTATTTTATAAACCTCTGTTTGGTTTCAATCCAATATCTAATTATCCGATAGTAGAGCAGATTAACAGGGGAAATTGGCTGCAATATTTCTTTTGATACTTTAGACCGTAAACCATATAAATTTAGTTGTTCATACATCCAGATATACTTTAATCGTACTTTGACTGACGGTTCTTTGATGCCGGTATTAATTAGCTTAGCAGCGTCTTCAAGTTCCATAGTGAATAGATGATTTGTAATTTCTTCGACCTCATTATCATTAAATTCTTTTGATATGCGAAATGCATCTGCCAAAAATCTGAAGTAATCAATAAAATAAAATTCCTTGTCGTTGCTAATAGAAGCCTTGTTAAGTCGGTGATTCAGCTTACCCCCCAATATTTTTGCGTCTATTACAATTCTAGGATAGTTAGCACATTTCTCCAATACAAAGGCTTTAACTAGTGCCTCACCAAATATCATCTTCGTTCCATGGTGCATTCTCCCATATGATATTCCACCTCTTACAACAATTCCCTTTCTATACATGCGCGCTTGAATGGATTGAAACAAATGAATTACGTTCATCATTATTAAGCTGAATTGTAATTCGTTAGTTATGTCAGCCGGATACGACCACACCACGGCGTCTGACCCAAAAGTAAGGTCGGCTTTTTCCTGTATAAGCACATATTCCATTTTACGTTTTTCTGCTGCAGCCTGCTGACCACTAAGTGCAAGGCTAAACACATCATTTTCTTTGTTTACCTCCTGCATAAATGGCGACAAGATTGCTTCAATATCCGAGTAGCTTGTGCCATCTTTCAAAACCAGTTCACTAAAGCCAAGCAAATCTATATAGGCGACGATCCTATTGCTGTACATGGTTGCTTATGTTTGTATTTATTAAATATGTCATGGTGGATTAAACGCAAACTAAATAAAACTGTTACCGATAAAACAAAGAAGGGTCTATATGATAACCGTCAACAGTTTCAAAAGTTCTATCAATCATCAGCTTGGCAAAAACTTAGATTATATATTCTTGTCTGTTACCCTATTTGCCAATTATGCAACAGAGCAGCGGCAACAGAGGTTGACCACATCATTCCTTTATCAATTAATTATTCATTACGATTAACTGAATCGAATTGTCAAGCCCTATGTAAGTCGTGTCATTCAGCTAAGACCATTCAGGAACAGAAGGACAAAAAGCAACAGCAGCGCAATAATATTATTGACGATAATATGGATCAGTTAAATGATCTTAAGGTATAGTCATGTTTTAAACCTGCGTGAGATGAGTCTAATAAGATGTTAGCAGGAACAGTATCCATTAAATTCAATTCCCTGTCAATTCCTCTAATGCGTTCGTTAACCGGCTTACTGGCATCTGAGAGAATGTTGTAATAGAATAGAAATTTGCGCTCGTCCAGCGAAATGTAATTATGTAATATGCTTAAGTACCTTTGTTCGGCTTTTGCTTTTAGCTTTCGTTGTTTTAAAATAGAATATATCGCAATAAGGCTTTGAAAGTATGAAGAAAGTAGAGGTAGGTGTAGCATTTCAATAGAACTAAACGCCTGTTTGAAATCATCATATCGTGTGCTGTTGTATTCTATGCCATCTTGAAGTTGGTAAATCTGACTTTGATAGCCAGATAGTATTTCTGTAAATACTTTAACTCCCGTAATATTATCATATCCCATATCAAGTCGAGATACGATTTCAAAATGTATTGATATCATATCAAAAAACATCCGTTCAAAGCGCAGACGTTTTGCATTAATGTTTTGCAATCTAATCTCTCGATGCTGTTTTTCTATCGCTGTGTTCTGTACTATAAGTTGCTGTTGTGAATCTATTATGGCTTGTTCTTGCAACGCCATGTCTTGTCTCTGCATTACTAATGTTATCACAATTGCACCAAATGCAAGTCCGCTGAACAAAGCATTTACAGCACCAAACATATCACCAAATTGTCCACGTATTTGCCATGCTGATGCATCTGTATTTGCTTCAGTAAGCTGAGTAGTTACCAGCCACCCGCATAGAACCCAAAGTCCGACTACCAGAACAAAAATTAAGTACCATAATAATTTGAATCGCGACCCCTGTACTTGTTTGTTTTGTTCCTTGTTCTTTTCCATTGTTAATAAAGGTTTTATTACTTCTGATAAAAATAATCATTTCAAATTATTTATTAGCGGGGGGATATTTGGCAGAATATTGTTTGCCTAACCAAATCATAGCCCAACCGTTTTTTATACACAAATCTTGATTTTGAAAATATAGGGTACCCCCTCCGGCATATATAACAGTATTTATTCTTGTATGCAGGAAAAGAAAAAAAGAAAATCTGTCAAGGTCACTAAGCCAAAAAATGCAAAGCAGTTGATAATAACATATCTGAAAAAGGTGAATCAGTTTGAGCAATCTGATATTACGTTGATCGATGAACTAGTATATCAGCTTGAATTAGTGAATGAAGCTAAGCGGGATATTGCGCAACGTGGTCAGATGATCAATTTGCGAAAAACTGGAGAGGAACCCTATTATCAAATTAATTTTTCAGTTTCCATTATTCAGAAAGCAACAAAGATTATTCAATCTATCTATAAACAATTAGGTCTTGATGTCGTGTCAAGACTTAAACGATCAAAACAAGATAGTCAGCAGGAAGAAAAGAAAGATGCTTTGTCGCTGCTAAATCAAATAGTCAATAATTACAGCTTATCTAATTAAAAAATGATTGAGCCGATTAACGCCGAACGAGTACGCAACGAAGCATTTAAAGCAGCTTGAAGAATACATAAATGATGTTCAATCAGGCAGTCGTATTGTTTGCCAATTTGAAAAACAAGCAGTTACCAGATTTATAAAAAATTATAAACTCAATTTTGAGTACAAAGAATCTGAACTAATTAGAAGTTTAAAATTCTTTTCGCTTATCAATATCGCTTTTAAAGGCGATGTTGTTCAATTCCCGTTGCAACCATTTCAAGTTTTCATTATTGCATCTGTTTATTGTTTTTATTATAAAGGAACAGATCAGCGAGTAATCAACGAAGCAATACTATCCACAGCGGGCAAGAATGGAAAATCTTCTTTTGTTATCGGTTTGTCATTATTTGAATCTGTTTCTGATTTTGAATTAAATGCAAATATCATTCTTACCAGCTTAACAAATCGTCAATCAGCGGAGGTATTAAAATACTTAAAAGAAATGATAATGCTTTCACCATTACTTTCTGAATTGTTTAAAGTGAATCACTCGACTGTCTACAATAAACAAGCAAACAGCACGAACTTTATTCAAATAATTACGAACGATGAAGACAAGGCGCAAGGCTCAAACCCATCTGTTTCTATTCTCGATGAAGTGTTTTTGTACAAAGATTTGAAGATAAAAGATATTCTAAAAAAGAAAAGCAGTACAAGAAAAAACCCGTTGCAGTTAATTATTGGAACATTCAGCAATAAAGAAGCTGTTTCTTATGAACACTTGTTTTTGCCTTGTGTTTCAATTCTAAACGGTGAAGCTGAAAAAGATAATCTTTTTATATTTTTTGCAACACAAGATGATGTAAGGGAAATTGATAACCCTGAATCATGGGTTAAATCAAATCCAAGTTTGGGAGCGGTGCAGTCTGTTGATAACATGCTCGAAGCATTTAATAACATAAAAATATTTCCAACATCTAAACGGGTTTTTCTTAATGACTCCCTGAATATTTGGCAAGAAACAAACCTTTTAGAAAAATGGTTAGAAGATGAAATTGTCAAAGCAGCGTTTACAACTGATACAATACCCGCCAACAGTGTTATTTATATAGGCATAGATGCGTCAACTAATACAGATTTGACGGGTCTATCAATTATTGCCGAAGTAGCTCAAGATCAACTGCTTTGCAAAACGATCAACGTAATGCCTAATGCAGCAAATAACTTTTTGAAAAAGAATGTTGATTTATCAAAATGGTTTGTTTCCGATACAGCGGAATATTTGAGTAATGATTTCGTTTCAGTAAAAACGGAAGACGAAAACGGCAAACAAAAAGTCGGTTGCATTTATCCATGCAAAACGCCTGTACTTGATGAAGATTTAATTTTTGAAATCATATTACGGCTATCAAACAGATTTAAAATTAAGTCAATAGGGTATGATCCATTTAATGCTCAACAGCTAATTTATAAACTTGAAAAAAAAGGTATTACCTGTAACCCGGTGCCACAAAATGTTAAACACCTTTCTTTTCCTTTAAAATTTATCGAAAAGAATTTAATCACGGGCAAATTCAAGTTTGAATACAACCCTTGCACCAGATGGCAGTTTGGCAACGTGGATATCTTCACAGATACAAACGCAAACATCAAATTGATGAAAAAGAAAATTGATGGCGTGGCTATGTCAATAGATGCCTTAGTCGCGACAAACATAGCTGTTCATCAATACTTGGCCGACAATATGAATAGATTCAGCGACCTGCTTTCAGCTTACAATTTTTAGGTAATGATTTATTTGCCGCATTATTTGCCGGCATTAAAGCGGTTATTTGCCGCAATTCTTCAATCATTAAGCACAGTATTTATTGATAGATATATCAATAAATGAACATCATTAAACGTTTTTTCAATTCCTTTACGTCAAAAAAAGTCACGGTCGCAAATGCTCAACAATATTTAAGCGAGAAATCAAACATTTACAAGGCAGCAAAAACATTTGATCTTTCGAGACCAGAACTAACGTCAACAATTTTTTCTTGTGTACAACTGATTGCAAACAATATCAGCAAGTTAAAATTGAATGTATACCAGAAAACTGATAAAGGCAGGGAGGTCTTGAAAGATCATTCATGGCATAAAACACTTGCCTTTAATCCAGATTTACGATTGTCAACGGCAAAGTGGATTAATTATACAGTAACTAAATTATTGTTAGAAGGTGGTGTATATTATTTACGATCAGATTTTGATTCAAATACGTTACAAACAAAAAAAGAATTAAAGGAACTTGGAACGGTTGAAGCTGTTGCAGCTTATGCCGGTGATATATTTTACAAATTCAAAGGCATAACCAATTGGATTGCGTCAAGGGACATAGTTTTCTTTTACATCTTTTCGCGTGATGGCGTCACGCCGATCAGCCCAATTTCTGCCTTAAAAAATGAACTTGATATACAATCAGGTGCGGAAGAAACGATAAAGAATTACTATCAAAATGGTTTGTTCCAAGTTCTTTACTGTGAAATGGATCTTGAGAATGCAGGGGTAGCAGATAAAAATAAAGCACGTGAATATTTTGAAAAATTGGAACAGGAGGTTACAGGTTCAAAGTCAGCTTTTGCCGGTGGGTTATTGCGAGTACCACCTATGTATAAACTGAAATCAATTTCTTTGCCTGATTTAAAGTTTTTAGAACAATCCAAGTTTACAGAGTCTCGCATAGCATCAGCGTTTAACATTCCGGCATTCATGTTGAATATAAATGAAGGTGCAGCAGCAGCGACAAAAATTGAGGCGCAAGCTTTATCATTTTTAAACAACTGCCTTTCAAATATTACTAACATTATTCTTGCTGAACTAAATGACAAACTGCTTTTGATCGATGAAAGATTAAATGGTATTGAAATTGACTTTGATTATGAATCGCTTTTTACCCTTGACCTTGAAAGCAAAACAATCTATTTAAAAAACCTTTCAAGTACCGGAGCAATTTCGCCTAACGACATCAGGGTTAAAATCGGCATGAACAAAATTGATAATGAGTATATGAACTATCATTATATACAATCGCAAAATCAGGCAATTGAAAAATATGATGTTTGGTCTAATAACAAGATAACACCAAATGAAACAAAGCCGGCTGAATAAGTATTTATAGATATGATTGAAAAGAGAAGCATAACAATAGATAATACAGATTCAGAAATTGAAACAAGAAGTGAAGTTGCAGCCGATGGTAAGCGTTTTATTATGGGTTATTTCGCTTTAAATAATTCCAATTCAGTAAAAATAACTGAAAAGATCAACGGCAACATTGTAACATTTACCGAACGAATAGCACCAGAAGCATTTACGGAAACAGATTTTTCAGATGTAATCTATACTGTTGAACATAGTTTCAGCAGACCAATTGCAAGAACAAACGCCAATCTTCAGTTAAAAGTAACTGATAGAGGACTTTTTGCACGTGCTGAAATTCCAAGCGAAGCAGATGCAACGACAGAACAAAACGATTTAATTAAATATGTTAATCAAAAAATAATTCGTTCTAATTCTTTTGCATTTAAAGTTGGTGCAGATTCATGGGAGAAAAGGGGTGGTGAATTGTATAGAACAATCAGCAAGATTACAAAAGTTGTTGATTTAACGTCAACAGTCCAACCCGCATACCCTGAAACATTTGTCTTTTCGCGTTCACTTGATGAAAATGCAATTAAGGAAATTGAAGATGAATCAAGCAAAAACGAAATAAAAGAACCCGATACAGTTACACCGAGTATTGATTTCGATTTCCAAATGATGAAAAAAAGAATTCTCGAATGAACAGAAGTATTTAATAATAGACGGTGATTCGTCCCAATAATTAAGATTATAAAAAAGTATAAAATAAAATGCTTAAAGATTTAGTAGAAAAGAGAAACGGCTTATTTGCCGAATATGAAAAGTTTAAACAAAAGTTAGTTGCTGAAAAAAGGGCAGCTTATACCAATGATGAATTAACAGCGGTTAACAACATCAAACAGCAAATTGATGAGATTGATAACACAATCACAGCAGAAAAAGAAATTGAAGCAAAAAGAAATATCAAGCTTGATAACTTATCAAAAGATCAGAATGTTGATAAGAAAGACAATATACTTGTTACTGAATTCAGATCATTCTTGAATGGTCAAGGTGCAAATAGTGAATTTGTTTCAAATGGAAAATTCAACATTTCATTTGATGCGGTAAAACGTTCGACAATTACTTCAACAAGTAATGCCGGCTTCGTTTATGCACAACAGGCAGGTTTGTCAATTGCAGATAATAACGAGCTTGTGTTGCCTAAATTAGGTGTCCAGACTTCATATTTTGAATCGGGCGAAGTTGACCACCCTTCAATGGCATCAATAGTTGCAACATTTGAAGATGATCAGGATACAACTATAAATGACCAAACATTAACAAGTGCTTCTAAAAAATTAAAGCCTGTTTTTGTGTCAGCTTCGTTAGAAGTTTCTAAAGCGTGGGTAGCAGCTAGTAAGCCGGAAAATATTCAAGCCTTAATTGGTGAATTGAAATTTGCAGTTGATAAAGCTTTGGAAAAAAGAACAATTGATTCTTTTTCAACTTTAACTGCAATTGTGTCTGGTGCAACTGGTGTAACTACGTCATTTCATAACGTTGCTTTGCAGATGGAAAAAGAATTTAATGGTGTTCCAAGTGGATACATATTCTCTAAATCAGGTGTTGCAAAAGCTAAACAAGCGAAAATTGATAGTGGTTCTGGTCAACTTGTAATGAAAGACGGTGTGATTAACGGCTACCCTGCTGTACGCTCAAGTCTAATGACAAATGAGAATCATGGTTACTTGATCAACGCTAAAGCGGTGGCACAGGCATATTGGGGCGCAGGCATAGAAATCGAAACGGTAACAGATTCAACGTTAGCTCGTAAGGGAAACATTTTACTTGTTGTTTCGGCTCATGCGGATGGGTCATATATTGACGCAAATGGTGTTGCCTTAATTAAGAACGTGGATAAACTGACCTAATTATTTTAATTGATTATTTTAATAAATGAGTTGGTGACTTTGTTCGCTGACTCATTTTGTTTTTGCAGAGTATTTATATACGACTCATCAAAATCGAAGTGCCCGATTCTTTAGGGTGCCGTTTTGGAATAGATGGTTTTTAAGTTTTTTTTTAAAGCACTTGTAACAGACGGTTCAAGTGCTTTTTCATTATGCAGTTTTGACAAGTATTTATAAATGATTTGAATTCATTTATGTATAAAACAATTATCAATAAGGACTTTTCAGCCTTCGAACTTGCCGAAATAAAAGAAGACCTGAACATCTATTCAGGTGACACAAGTTTTAATTCACAACTGAATCGTTGCATAGCATCAGCGGTTGAAATTGCTGAAAAGGAAATTGGTTTTGATATAGCATTAACAACTAACAGGCAGACCGATTACTGCGTAAATGGAACATGCTATACAGTATATGAACCTAATATCAGTATATCGGGAATCACAGGAACGACAAATAATATTCAAACCGCAATTACTGGCTTCACAACATATAAAGGCTTTCAATACACAACAATTAAATTTGATACCTCCATCAACGTGGATGAATTAAATATTATCTATCAGTCAGGTTATGCACTTGATAAAGTGCCTTACGACATTAAACGAGCAATTAGTATTAAGACAGCAGAATTGTTTGACGTTGATCGTTCAGGCTATGTTTCAAATAGTGTGAGGGAGAGTAAAGCCTTTAAAAGAATATTATCTCATTATACTAACCTGTTATAAATGAAACGCCTTTTAAAAAATATTACTCATTACAAATCTTCAATACTTGGTGTTGTATTTATCGTCTTTTCTTTGTCGATGATAAATAATTCAGATTCGATTGAGCAATATGAATTCTATTTATATGCCGGCTTAATTGTTTCAGGAGTCCTTTTACTATTTGTTCCTGACAAATTCATAAATGCCTTAGAAAAAAAGGTATTAGGCAAAAACATTAATCTTTTTAAGTCCGACAACAATGAGTGAGTACATAGGAATATTGTTTACCGCAATTACGTGGCTTGTGTCTTTGGCTGTTACATGGTCGAAGCTACAAACAAAGCAAGACCTTTATAAAAAGGAAAATGATTTTAAGATTCAATTACTTACCGATAGGTTGGAAAAAGTTGAAAACAAGAATGAAGGTCTGCAGATTCTGATGAATGAAGTAAACATTAAGCTCACAACCATATCAACAGATTGCACCTACATTAAAGAAAATATTAACAAGATTGAAAGGAGATTGGAAGAATGATAATGACTGCAAAGCTTAATACACTTTTTACACTTTCCGAACTTTCGTTTTCTGCAAATACGATTGGTCAAGCATTAGAAATACAAACGCCTATTTATACTTTTTACGGTTCTATAATGAAAGAATCAGGCAATAAATATTACAAACCTTCTTTGCCGGGAGATGTTTATAATAACACGTTGAATATTTATTGCAGATATAATACAATTTTCAATCAACCATCGAAGAAAAAGTATAGGCTTTCATTTAATAATACTGATTATGAAATTCAGGAATTTACTATTGTTGGCAGAAATGAAGCAATAATTATTAGATGCGACAATAATAGATAAGTATGAAATTCAAATTGGAACTTGATGGACTTGATGCAGTATTGAAGATGTTGTCGGAATTGCCAAATGATTTAAATGAGAAAATTCAATACGACATAAACAGGCAGGCAGCAAATATTGCGAAGGAACAATTAATTGCTGACTCACCTTCACAAGAAATTGCGGAGAATGTTATGATATCCAAAACACCAAGAACAAAAACAGGTGTATCAATTGGATACAAACGCAAAGTCTTCCATGTTAAGTTTCTTGAAAAAGGGACTAGGGTACGATCAACAAAAGGAAATTCCAAGTACTACAAGAATAAAGCTAACAGAGGTTCAATTGCGAGAAAGCCATTCATAATTCAATCACACCAAAAGGCTGCACCAAATATAATTAAGTTTGTTTCGACTAACTTTTTGCGGCTTATCAATAAGTCGCTAAAGAAGCATACAAAGCGATTACGCAGAGGCAAAAGGTAAGTTGCCAATTTGTTATTTGTCTGGTATTTATCTCTATATGAATACCGAACTTTTAGAACAGATATATACGTCAATTAAAGGTGCTGTTTCAGGCACAACAAGTCATGTATACTATTTTGATTTGCCATCTGATGAATTATTGAATGAGGTTACAGTTACGTATGAGGTTAATAATACCAGCAACGTTTCAACCTTCGAAGGTGAAGCATTAAAAATATTTGCTTTAGAAATCAAAATAAATGTTCCTTCCAATAATCAGCTATCAATTCTCGATCAGCTTAGTATTTATATAAAGCAAAGTGTGGATTGTTTGTCGGTGAATCATATCAGGCTTAACAATGAAGATAGATTTAAAGACACCGAACTAAACATATACACGATGTTTCTGCAATATGAATTGCAGTACTAATTATTATAATTATTTATAAAGCATAAAAACAAATAATGGCTATACAATCAAGTGATTTAAAATATTTCGACGGCTCAAACGGTTTTCTTGTGGTCGCAACAGGAGGCACAGCATCAACAGGAGGTACTATAGTAATGGGCCTTCAAAACATTTCATTCTCTTATGAAGTTGATACAACAACAATAACGGTTTTTGAAAATGATTTTGTTGAAATGGTTGCACCTACGTATAAACGCTTTTCGATGGAGGCATCAGGTATATTTTTGGATATTACAAACGAAGCTTACCACCCTGCATCTGGTTCATCTTACGTTGTTGGCGCAACAAGTGGCGCACAACTTTTGGAATTGATTAAGCAAAGATCAACCTCAATTAAAGTGTTTTTGAAAATGGGAGCAAACAACTACCAAAGCGGTACAGCGTTGTTGACTTCATTTTCTGCAAGTGCTGATGCTGGTAACCCTTGGTCATTTGACATATCGTTACAGGGCACAAGCGACTTAACAAAAGCAACATCATAATTATCTGACACATAATTGAATGAATTATATCAAATACAAAGAACAGGAATTACCATGCACGATTGACTTTGCAGTTATAAAAAACGTATGTGCAAAGGGCAAGTTAAAACTATCAGATTTTGAAAGCGTCTTAAATGATCCCACACAAATAGAAGTACTTTTTATTGAAGCACTCAAAAGAGGTTTTAAGCTTGAGGGTAAAGTATTTGATATATCAGCAGAACAGGCAGAAGATATTTTGGCAGGTTCATTTGCTGATTTCTTAAAAATAGTTTCAGAAGATGTATTAAATGTTTTCCTTTCATCAGAAGCAAAAAAAAAGATGCTGGAAGCAAAAGCAGCACAGACATAGACAGCAAAGAAGATAATTATAATTACAATTATCTTCTTTCTCTTTTTGTTGCTCATTTCAATTATTCCATTTCCGACTTCGATCAGTTAACACCTGTACAAGCTTCATATATTCTTCATATGAAGAATACAATAGACGACAGTTACATTTCTCTATTGCAAAACGAATTGAGAAACATTAGCTTTTTCGTTGTTAAATCCAGCATGGCAAATACAAAGAAGATCAAACAGCCAAAAGATTTATATAAACTTCAATCAGAGACAACAAAGCAAATACCAGTTTCAACTGCATGGATAACAAAAGAAGACTTTGCATTCATCAAATCAATCATTAATAAGAATTAAACATTATTTGTCGGGGTATTTATAATCAGATGATTGTAAATACTAAATGAGTGCAGGTAATAAGCTACAGACAGATTTAATTTTAAATATTGCTGCTAATAGTGCAGAATTAAGACAGGCTTTGGATTCTGCAAAAGGGCAAGTATCCAAGTTTTCAGCGGGCATAAAGCAAATCGGTGGAATGATCGCAGGAGCATTTGCCGTTGGTTCCATCGTTGCAGCGGGCAAACAAGTATTTGAATTTTCGCAGAAGATTGGCGAATTAAGAAACAAACTTCAATCATTAGGTCTTGAAGGGCAAACCCTTGTCGATGCAACCGCAAAGGCAAAAGCAATTTCGGAAACATTCAATTTGGATTTTGACAAGTTGTTGGAATCTGCTCGCGCAGTTTCTAAAGAAATGGGAATTGGTATTCCACAGGCTTTGGATATGATCCGGGACGGCTATGCTCAAACTGGTTCAGAGGAATTTTTGGACATGTTGCGCGAATACCCCGCACAATTCGCAACAGTTGGCGCAACTGCTGACGAAGCTTTTGCAGTCATAACTCAATCAATAAACGAAGGTATATATTCTGACAAAGGCGCAGATGCAATTAAAGAAGCTGGTTTAAGATTGCGCGAAATGACACCTGCAACCCGTGACGCATTAACTGCAATCGGCATATCATCAGAAGAAATTCAGTCAAGTATTGCAAATGGCTCGTTGACAACCTTTCAAGCAATTCAAAAGGTTAGTCAAAAGTTGGCAGGGTTTAAAGATGATAGTAAACAGGTCGGTCAAGTATTAGCAGATGTTTTCGGTGGTGCTGGTGAAGACGCTGGAATTCGTTTCGTCAAAATGTTGGGTGACGCAAATCTTTCTTTCGCTGATATGACAAATAATGTCAACGAAACTGTGAAGGCGCAATTACATTTAACACAAGCGAATGAAGACTTAAATAAAGTATGGGTGCAGATGTTTGGCGGTTCTTCAACTATGTGGACGGAACTGAAAGCAGACCTTATTGATATTGCAGTTGTTGCAATAAGAGGCATAGTAAAAGGTACGGTTGATATGATAAACTATTTTATCGACCTGTATAATAAATCCATGCTGTTCAGATATTCAATTGAACAGGTTGTCTTTTGGTTCAAAAACTTGTGGGATGTTATCAAGCTAGTTGGCAAAAACATTTACGATGTCTTTTCAAGTGCTGGTCAATTGATAAGTGCAGTTTTCAAAGGTGAATTCGAAAAGATACCAATGATTTATGCAACCGCTATGCAAAACGTTTTGACTAACTCCTTAGAATTTGCAACGGGTATTGGACAGAATTTCAAGGAAGGAATTGATAACGTATTAAGAGCAGAACCGATTGAACTGATAACGCTTGATGAAGCAGAACAACAAGGCAAAGGAGCTGCAGCAGTAATAAAAAAGGAAATAAAGAATGCCACATCAAGTTTTAAACTTGAAATGCCTAAACCGGATGCGGCAAGTTTTTCAATGAATGACCTGCAAGGTGGCACAGACATTAAATCAGAAAACAAAGAAGCTGTTTTATTTACACCAAAGAACGAGCAGGAGTTTCAATCCTTTTCCGATTGGACTGACGTCATGACTTGGAAATCGCAAGAATTAGGTTCCGCTTGGGCTGGCTTCGGTTCCCAATTTAGCGAAGTGATTGGAACCACGGCAGTTGGCGCACTTGACACACTAGGTGCGGCTATGGTTGGAATGAACACAGAAGCAGAGGCAAGTTTTGCAGGTCTTGTAAAAGGAATGTTAAACGGTATTAAAAAAATAATTCAAGGTTTATTAGCGCAAGCAATAGCCGGGGCCGTGGCAAAGGAGGTAGGCTCTAAGGGCGTTTTTGGTTTGGTGACCGCAGCGATTGCGGTGGCTGGTGTTACCGCACTCTTTAACGCTATACCGGCTTTTCAGGACGGTGGTATAGTTCCGAGACAGCAAGGTTTATCCATGGTCGGAGAACAGGGTGCAGAACTCGTTTCGCTACCTGCTGGCAGTCGTGTATTCAATCACGGACAGTCTATGCGCATGCTTGACCAAGCAGGAAGTAAAGGAATTGTTGCAGATGTAAAAGTTAAGGGTGAAGACCTTTATTTGGTCTTCAAAGAAGTTGAACGCAGAAGAAAATAAACAGATAGATAATTAAGTATTATAAATGGCATACGGCACAAAATATTTTTCAAAAGTTAAAGACAGTTATGGCAACATCTTCACAGTTAATCTAAACAAATTAGGTTTTGGTGGAAGCAGTACAGAATTACTATCATATACAACAACACCGTTGCAGCATCGTTACCGTGGTGGCCGCAACGATATTGAAGGTATTATATATCCAAGCGAAATCAATTTTGCTTTCTTCGTTGATGAGAATTCGAACTATGATGAACTTTTAGAGAGTGAGTACAAAGACTGGCAAATAGAAATATTGCATACTGATTTGGACGAAGGTGTAAACGATTATTTCGTTGGCTGGCTTAAACCTGAATTCATTACGCGTAGCTTTTTAGATAACAGCTATGTTATCAACCTGACTGCAACGGACGGGTTAAGCGACTTGAAGCAATTGCCATTCATTTATATTGATGGATTTAGAACGCAGATAGAATGCGTTCAGGACGCACTATTTGAAACTGGTATTGAATTGTTTATTGATGTTCAATTGAACATTCAGGAAACTGATTTAATGACAAGCGCAGACCGTGTATTAGAACAAGTGTCAGTTAATTCAACCCGCTTTGTTGAAGTAAAGAAAGGAAAGGCAAGCTTTGCAAACTGTTATGATGTTATTGAATCAATATTGAAACCGTACAACGTTTCTTTAATTCAAGCGAACGGTAAATATATCATTACCCAAAAGAATGAATTAATAAGTCCAATTCACACATACAACACGGGTGCAACGTATACAAGTACCTCAATTAATAACAGAAATATTGATGTAACAGACAATCACTATTATTTGGATAGCGAACTTTCAAAGGTTGAGCCATTTGCAAAACTTGAATTAACGTTTGCTAATAAGAATATCGGCGGCACAAACGTATTTGACAACGGTACTTTTGACGAAAACATAGATGGTTGGAATAATGGAAACTTTGACGAGTTCGAGTGGTATGAATCAAATGAAGAACTCAACGGTAAGTATACACGTTTACGCGCATACAAGGAATATGAAGCTGCAACGGCATACTTTACGTCAGATAGTTTCTTTGCTGAAAAAATTGGTACCGGTGATACCTTTAATTTTATTGCAAATGTTGATTTATCAATAACATTTGCAGCAAGTGCTCATAGACGAGAACTACCATTCTTAACTTTCAAGTTAACCCGCATAGGTGGAGGCAGCGTTTTAGATGCACCACAGCGAATGGTGAGAGGTTGGAAGGAATATAAATTGGTCAATCCAGCCCTGTTTGCTATTTCTGAAAGCGATGATTATGAGTTAACAATTGAAATTACAAAAGGCGAAACAGCCTTTGAAACGTATACGCTTCAATTCGATTCAATTCAAGGTTATAAAATATATACAAGCAGCGTCACATTCGATAAATTTTACACCGCTTCAGTTAGTGGTACGACAGCAATAGCAAAAGGCGAAGATACAATAACGTTTGCCGACACATTAAATGACGATGATATTGGAACTTTATTGATAGGTACAGGTGTAACAACGACTTGGAAAAATTATGAGGGCATTACTCAATTCGAAAATTATTCCTTCGATGGAGCATCTTTAAACCCGTGGGACGAAGTAGGAACAGGTACAGCTTGGACATATTTAGGAGGTTTATCAAATGACGTTAGGGCATTCGGTACAAGTAGTTCCAAGAAACTAACGCAAGGATTATTTGCTGCTGGCGATTACGAAGTAACTATACGAGTTAAAAATGATAATCCTGAATCCGGTGGTTATGTTCCCAATGGCGTAGTTTCACTATTATCAAGCGATGATAACGAAACATTCACCACTATATCAGGTTTTACAATCAATAGCGGAACTGGTTCATTTAGTGCTGTTACCGCAACGTTTACATTATCAACACAAAAATATTTAGGATTCTATTGCTTTAGAGTCGGGCCGGGTTCCGATTTGGATATGTACGTATCGGAGGTTAACGTGACTGATTACAGCGGAGGTAGTGCTGGCACTTCCTTAGCTGAATTATATTGTTATAATAAACTGAAACAACGTTCAACGTTTAAAGACTTTGTAAGGCTTAGTATTAAATGCCCTAATAACATTCAGTTTTATAACGTGCTTCAAATCGGTGATAAGAAATATTCAATTGTGTCGTATGATAACGAGATTAAGAACAATCAACTTTCACTTGATTTAATTGAATATCTTGAAGACAACGACATAGCAATTACGTTTCAAACAATCAATTTGAATACAGTTGACGGTGAAACAATCAGCACGGGTACAGCGGGTTCAGGATCAAACGTAATCAGTATTGTAGGTGTATCTGAAAGTACATTCAATTCATTTGTTAACACGGTAGAGAATACATATTTGACAGAGGCTGATTTCTTGGAATACACTGGAAACACGGCAACCGATTTAACGAATTATCTATTAAAGGCAAATTTCAATTCTTATTCTGCTTCAACACTTACAAGTATTAACAATAAGTTGAATAGAACGATTTTTAACACGTTTACCGGAACGACTGCACCAGCAACATACCTTTCAAAGACTGCCTTTAATACCTATTCAGCGTCAACACTTACGAGCATTAATAGTAAGTTGGCCACAACCGCATTTAATACTTTTACAGGCTCAACGTTACCAGCTACATACGTAAACAAATCTGCTTTCAATTCTTATTCAGCGTCAACACTTACGAGCATTAATAGTAAGTTGGCCACAACTGCATTTAATACTTTTACAGGCACAACATTACCGGCTAACTATGTGACTATTGGAACAAGTCAGACGATAACAGGGCAAAAGAATTTTGCATCTAATATAGAAGTTACCACTTCAACCTATCCTGTAATTGAATCTATAAGAACGACCACAAGTACAGCAGGACGAGCGGGTGCCCTTCGATTAAAAGTTGAATCAACCGGAAATGTAACTGATACGTTTGGGGTTGCTCTTGATTTTGCTATTCAAGACAGCGGGTCAACTGATAACACAATTGCGTCAGTTGTTGGTCTTCGTTCTGGTGCAGATAATTCTGGTGCAATTGCAATATTTACTGCAAACGCTGGCACGTCAACGGAAAAGATGCGAGTGACACCTGACGGAAAAATCGGTATCGGTATGACACCATCAAAAACAGTTGATATAAAGTCTTCTGGTGGTGACGACCAATTGCGCATTATCCAATCTTCAACAAGTAACCCTGTAATCCGATTGCGTGAAGAAACTAATGGAGCAGGTAATTTAATTATTAACGATGCAACGGGGTCGACAAGCGCACGTTTGTACGGTGCTGGTGATTCTTACGTAAACGTTAAATCTGGAAATTTCGGTATTGGTACCGATTCACCAGCGAGCAAATTGCACGTTGTTGCTGGTTCATCTGCCATTAGTTGGACTCCAACAGTTGGAACAGCAGCGATATTTGATAGTAACAATTCATCAAGGTCATTTATTACTATTGCAGGAAGGGCAGCAGGTCAATCAGAGGTTTGGTTAGGTGATGAAGATAATCAATCAATTGGACGTGTAAGGTATGACCATACAAGCAACTCGTTAAGCCTTTGGACAAATACGGTTTCAAGATTTGCCATCGACATCAGCGGTAACGTGGGTATTGGTTTGGCTCCAACACCTGCGCATAAGTTAGACTTAACTGACGGTGGCAATATTGGTTTCCGTGGAACCACCTTCGCAAATCAAACCGCTGTCGATGGTTACCATAGACTGTATGACGCAAGTGGTCGTGCTTCAATATATCTTGGTGGAACCTCTGACCAAGCAAATTATTACGATAATAACAAACACATCTTTCGAGATGCAAGTGCAGTTGAAAGAATGCGACTTGATGCTTCAGGCAATCTTGGACTCGGTGTAGTGGCTGCAAATCATTCGTCATACACTCAACTGCAAATAGGCACATCGTTGACGTTGATGGCAAACAAGGCAAGTACAGAGCAGTATGTTGGCAGCAACGTTTATTATACAGGCTCTTGGAAAAAAGCGGTTTTAGGTGGTTCATCAATATTCAATCAAATTGGAGGGAACTTTAGTTGGTATACAAATGCCTCTGGTGCAGCAGACAGTACGATTACTTGGGGTACTGCTAAAATGCTCTTGGATGTTGACGGTAATTTGGGTATCGGCACGACTTCACCTTCTGCAAAATTAGATGTAGATGGAGAGGGATATTTCAGGGGCAATCTGATACAATTAGGGGGAACGTACAGTTCAGGCAATAGAGGTTTTGTTTTTGACGCAGGTGCAAATACAACTTGGAATTTGATGGACTTAAAAAATAATAATGGTTCTGTCTTCAAAGTATTATATACTGGTGTTGCTTTGAGCGAAAACATTTGGTTTAACGATGCACCTGCATCAACTGCGTCAGCAACTCCTGTCTTTCTTACAAGAAATACCTCATCAGGTATAATTGAATCTTACGCACCAGCAGACCTATACGCTTTAGAGGCGTTGGCAAGTACAGGTATTGCAGTTAGAACAGCTTCAAACACGTGGGCACAAAGAAGTATTGCAGCAGGTACAAATATTTCTGTTAGTAATGGTAATGGTGTAAGCGGTAACCCAACGGTTGCAATATCAGATGCAGGATTAAATTCTATTGCAGGACTGTCAACAAGTGCGGATAAAATGATTTATACAACTGCGAGTGATACATACACAACGACTACGCTATCATCATTTGCACGTACATTAATTGATGATACATCTGCAAGCGCGATGCGCACAACGTTGGGTATAACAGCATTTGCAACAACTGGCGCAACTGATTTAATACAATTATCAAACGGTTCCGGTGGGTTGAAATCTTCAACAGTTACAATTACTTCATTTGGTACAATTTCAACGCCTGACGGTATTGCTTTACATGGAAGCGATTCAAGCGGTTCAGGTATTATAGCACTTTCCGCAAATGATAAATATACTTTATACCTGTGGGCTGAAACGCCAACTTGGGGCGCAACTGACGAATTTGGTTTTAGGTCTGTAATGACAAACGGAGCAACTTATAAATCGTTTTATATCGAAGCAGCAAACGGTACTTCAACAATTGGCAGAACAACTGGACAACATTTAAAACTGGCTGCTGGTAAAGCACACACAACTGGTAATAATGCGGGCGGTGATGTTTATTTGAAAGGTGGTCTAGGTAATGGAACTGGTCGTGACGGTGTTGTCATTATTGAAAATATTCCAACATCAAGTGTTGGTTTGCCATCAGGTGCAATTTATCGTGACGCTTCTAATTTCTTGAAGATTGTACCGTAACAAGTATTTATAGATATGGATGAAAGATTAATTGAAAAAATACACGGTTACAAAAAAGGTCTTGAAGTATTGAAGGAACTTAAACCGGTAACATATAACAAGAAAGGCAGCGATAAGAAAGACGTTGGATTAATTGCGCAAGACGTGCAAGAATTAGAACCGTTGGCAATTGGAAAGAATAGTGCGGGACTTTTAGTTCCTAGGTTTTGCCGCTATTCCCTAAAAATGACCCTTTGAAATGATGCGTATATTTTACGAAAGACTGTAATGTGAAATTTTTTTACTTTTTTTTACCTGTGCTAAAGTGTGCTACCATGTGCTAAAATGTGCTGATTTTGAGCACGTTTAAGCGCTTTTAAGCGCCTTTTTGAGCGTAATTTGGCAGGTATACATTCTGTATACGCTGTATACAGTGTATACAGAAGTGACTTAGTTTAGTACATTTGTTAACCGGTTAGCACTAGTTAACAGGCGGTCAAAAGATCAGAATGATCAGAGCATAAAAAAAGTAAAGAGAAGTGTAAGGCTTTTGGAAGGCCTTACCCATTGAGAAGTATCCAGCCTTAATCGGGTTTGGAATCCGACTAAGGGTCGTACCCGGCACACTTCAAAATGGTTTCTCTTTACTTTATATCTTCAGCCCAACATCTTCGGGTTGTTTTGCTCCTTACAAATATACTTTTATTACAGGCACCATTTAATTCATAGATATCTATTGAAATATTTGTGCCGTCCGTCAGCTCCAACTTTCACAAATGACGAAAACCTATCCGAGAAATCAAAAAGTGCATTTTTGACCTGATTTCGACGATTGTGAATAACTTGTTGATGGATTGTGGAGAGATAATGTGCTGGTAAATAACTGTTTAAACCGTTTTAGTTGCCTTTATTTTTTAGAGTTGCTACCTAATGAAATTGGAAAAAAAATTTTCTATGGGTTTCTTCTTTTCATTAGCTCATTCATTTGCTGCTTAACAACTCCGACTGCTTTGTGAGGGCTGAAAATGTCTTGCTTATCAACAATGTCAAACTTTGCATTTTGTATTTCGGTTTCTGTTAAAGGTTTGCTTATTCCTTTTTTGCTTTTAACCTGCAACATTTGTTTGCTTCGTTGAGACAAGACAACATAGTGAATTGCGCCAGTCAGTTGAATCATTTCAACGCATACTGCAACGTCACCTTTGACTGTGAATACATCAGAAAACTTGGACATATTTTCAACTTGATGAACTTTGAAAGACTTATATAATGCTTTCAAATTCGCCTTAAAATCATCAAATGTATAATTGTTAGTAGGCAGTAATCTTTGCTTTTGATTGATTGCATTAGATATAAGTGCTAAGTCTTGATTGATCTTCAATAACTGATTTTCTTTTTTTTCAAGCTCACTTTTAATTTCTGAGTTCTTATCTGAAAATTGTTTTGCTGTCAACTGATTATCTAACCGCATGTTCAAAAGAGTATCTAAGCGATTATTTAGTTTATCGATTTCTTTCTTTAATGCGCTTGCTTGAATTTGTTTGTTCTCTAATTCAGCTCTTAAACTATGCTTGTTCTCCTTCGAAGGTCTTGCAACGTACCATGAAGCTTTGAATAACGATTGATTCAGTTTATCAATATTAATGGAAGGGTTGCCGCAATACTCGTCATACCTTTTACTAATACACTTATAGGCATTATCTGAATTGTCTGCTCTTTTGTGCATGAAATAGGAGCGACCACATTTGCCGCAAATCAACAGGTCTTTTAAAATGTTTTCGTAAATACGATTGTTATCTTTTTTGTTGAAATGAGTTGTCAACCTTTGTTGAACTGCGTCAAAGATATCGGCATCAATGATTGCAGGAACTGAAAATATTTCGCCCTTATGCTTTCTTTCGCCTTTATATATTGAATTAGTTAAGATTGTATATACAGTTCCTTCTCTCCAGTTATAGTCAGAGCCTTTCTTTTGTATACCGTGTTTCTGAGGTATCGATTTATTTGCAAACAGCTTGTTAAATCGTGTCGGGATGTTTTTGTCGTTTAGAAGATTGGCGATCATTTTTGTTCCCAACCCTTCCAAGTACTTTTTGTAAATCAACTTTATAACCTCTGCTTCTTCTTTATCTATTTCCAGCTTCTTTCCAACTTTTTTAAATCCATAGGCTTTTACTATGCCGGTGCCCGATCCACCAGAAGCCACATTTTGGCGAATACCTGAAATACTTCTTTGCCGAATAGTTTCGCGTTCCATTTCCGCAAAGCCTGATAGAATCGAAATCAGCATATTAGTCATAGTTGACTTTTTGCCGGTATCGTCAAGAGTATTCATACTTTCTTTCTTGAAGAATATGTTAATCCCTTGATTTGATAATAATTCGATGTTGTTTAAGACATCCAGCATGGAACGACCAAGCCTTGAAACCTCCCAAACTAGTACAGTATTAACCTTATTTGCGGTAATGTATTCCAAAAGCTTTTTAAATTCGGTTCGTTCAGCAGCTTTTGAGGCACCAGTAATTTTTTCTTCATACACGTTAACCAGATTCATTTTTCGGTATTTGGCGTACTCTTTCAGTTCCTGTATTTGCCTTGCATTATCTTGGTCAAGAGTTGAAACACGGCTGTAAATGACTGCTTTCATGGTTGATTCGTTTTCTTAAAGATACCACCTCTACACAAATAAAAGCAACAGACGTTGCTCTTTGCGGAGGTGGAGGGAACCCACAGCCAGGAGAAATTTCGCTCGCGCACAATGGAGTTTTGTTTCTCGATGAACTTCCGGAGTTTAAGAGAACTGTTCTTGAGGTGATGCGTCAACCGATGGAAGAGCGACGCGTGTCAATTTCGCGTGCGAAAGTTTCACTCGATTATCCGGCTAACTTCATGTTAGTGGCGAGTATGAATCCATGTCCATGTGGATTTTACAATCATCCCGAAAAGGAGTGTGTATGTGGTGCGGGTGTTGTTCAGCGTTATCTGAGCAAAGTCAGCGGGCCATTGCTTGATCGTATTGATCTGCACGTTGAAGTTGTTCCTGTCAGTTTCGATGAGATGACAGCGAACAGAAAAGTGGAAACGAGCGAGCAGATTCGTGTGCGTGTGGTTCGCGCGCGGGAGATTCAAACGGAACGATTTGCCGAGCAAGAGTACGTGTATTGTAATGCCATGATGCCGTCGAACATGGTGAAGAAGATCTGCGTCATCAGCGACACGGGAAAAGCGCTATTGAAAACCGCGATGGAACGTTTGGGATTGTCCGCGCGTGCGTATGACCGAATCCTAAAAGTGTCGAGAACAATTGCCGACCTCGAAGCATCTGATGAAATAAGAACCGAACACCTGGCGGAAGCCATTCAGTACCGGAGCCTGGATCGGGATGGATGGGCGGGGTGAGTTTGTGTTATCCTACACTAATTACATCAAGCACAATTTTCCATTCCCCATTTATATTTTTCCATACACGCATATAGTTGCCAGGTAGCGTTCGTTTATTTCCATCTCTCATCAGTTCAATACTCACATTTCCATATGTAAATGCCATGTCGCCGGCTGATGAGGTTTCAAGATGAACGGGCTCAAATGTAAACTGCTTATTCTGCTCGTCGAATGTTTCCAGCGCTTCTTTCGTCGTTACCGGAACCGCAGACGGACGGTGCAGGCGGAACTCGGTTGCAAAGTAAGCGGGTAAAAACGACACTGTTGTGGCATTAAGTGCTGTTGTGTACGATTGTTCTGCTGTACGAAGATACTCTGTTGCTGTTGTCACATCCATGGAGGTGCCGGCTGACTTTGCGAAGGTCACAGACGTAGGTGGAGAATCCGATTGGCGAAGCGATATACCCATGTCGCAGGCGGCCTTCCACTTTCCGTCTTCTTTTTTCCAGACAGTAGAATAATATCCGAAACCTACAGGTGATGATCCATTCCGATCGGGATAAAATTCATAAGGTCCCGTTGTGTAACCTAACTCTCCAGAGATATCAACATCTGCAAACACGGGCCACCAAGCCAGAAGCGCGCTGTCTTCAGGAAACTTTTGCCAGAGTTCAATAGCGTTAACAAACTCGCCTTTCGAAATAACAATCCCATCTTTTGCAAAGCTTTCAATAAAAGCAGCTCTTGTGTTTTTGTCTTTCGCTGCTTTGGCAAACGCAAGCTCTGCGGCAACAACTTCCTCAACTGGTGACGTCGTTTGGGCACTGACCGCTGATGCTGATAGGCAGCATAATATGAAAAGGTACTTTGTCATAATAATGAATGTCATGAGAATTGGTTGTACTACACGTGCGAACTTATGGTGTCGAAAATCCCTGCTTTATCTTGTATCTGAACCTGTCGCTAAATTGTTGCTCCAGCTTCAGGACTTCCTGCGAGTTGTTGTTCCTGTTTTTGAAATAAACTAACTAATAGAGTTTACCCGTTTTTAGCAACTTGGCTTCACGTCGTTTGAACACAAAATGAGTGTATCACCCTTTTTGTGCCGACAAGCTTAGTGGAAGTATCAGCAACAGCAATATCAGGAACGGATATTTCAGTATTAATTTATTGTATCAAATCAACGCAATTCTCCGCCTTTGTTTTAACTTCTTACGCGAAGGGCTTGTTCACAATCTTTAACGGTAAAATATTAGCCTCGTAAAAGAGAGGGAAGAGAAGTAAACACACTTTAATTTAGCATCCAATGTGTTATCACAAAGCGCAAACAAAAAATTTCGAGGAGCTTGCCAGTCACTATGCAGCAACGTTTCAAAAGGACGATTTGGAAGAGCCGTATCAGCCGCGTTATCACGAAAACGGGTTTGATTTCCTTCCTACACCCGTGTTGACAGCCGCAAAACCTGATGAGCTCAGGATGTACAACTGGGGCTTCATTCCTTTTTGGGTCAAGGACCTGCAGTCAGGGTTAAGGCTGAGAATACAAACACTTAACTGTATCTCCGAAGAGATGTTCGACAAGGCGTCTTTTAAAGATGCTGCTAAAGCCGGACAACGTTGCCTGATTCCCTGCACTGGATTTTACGAGTGGCGCTGGATGGACGAAAAAGGAAAGACGAAGATTCCATACCATATAAAGCTGAAGGAGCACGAATTATTTTCACTTGCTGGCCTTTTCTCCAAATGGAAGGATCGATCGACAGAACAGTCGTATTATACATACACAGTATTGACCACAAAGGCGAACGGACTTATGTCGCAGATCCATAATTCGAAAATGCGCATGCCCGTGATCATATCGCGTCAATACGAAAAAGACTGGCTGAACCAGCATCTGACTAAAGATGATGTGCTGGCTTTCTGTCAACCAATTGACGATGCGATGATGCATGCTCATCCGATCTCAAAGCTAATCACCACAAAAGGCGCTGATACGAATGTTCCGGACGTGATGAAGGTAACGGAGTATGAACAGTTGAATAGTAAATAAATATTTCTGCAGCCATCATTCAAAGGAAACTTACCGGATTCGATTTTACACCTGGATTCGGTAGCTCTGAATTACACAGGGCGCTGCCAAAAAATAATACAAAGAGTGTCCCAGACACAGCAACCAGGAAGTGCAGGCGAAAGGAACTAATCTTTCAGTAATGCCGCTCCGTTTTAGTAAAAGCCTTCTAAGTAATATTTAAGACCTAAACGGATGAAACACGTATTTTCGTCAGACTCTATATTGATCACTTAATTCACAATGATAAGATCAATACTAAGAATTACTTTTTTTTAGCGTTGATACTTCTGTAATCGATGATCGTAACTTTATGAAACCAGTGTTTATTCTTACGTTTTTTGTGCAGCTCTCTTTTGGCCAGCCAACTACCTACCACATCGATAATACTCATTCAACGCTGGAATTTTCAATTCCATTTATGTCTATCACGGAGGTTGGGGGGAGATTCGACCGGTTTTGCGGGACATTTGAACATTCCGTTGCGGATCCGGCTAAGAGTAAAATCGAAGTGTACATTGATGCGGGCAGTATAACTACAGGACTGGAAATCCGTGATCGCGATTTAAGGAAAAACTTTTTCGACGTGGAGAATTTTCCCATCATTTCATTTAGAAGCAAAAGAACTATTCCTATCTCTGAAAAACGGCTCGAAGTAGTGGGTGATCTTTTTGTTCGCGGGGCAAGTCACGAAGTGAAAATATCAATGACTATCCTCGGTTCGCGGACCAACAATGATGGCACGAAGGAGATTGGTGTCAAACTTTTGGAGTTGCCCTTGAGCCGCTCGCAGCTGAACATTACTTCAGGATCTGGCGCTGGTGTAACCTTGGGGGATACAGCATCGGTAAGTGGTTTCATCAGGCTGCGGGAGTTCAACCAAATGAAATTATCCTTCGCAGCAGATCATCCTGAAAAGCAGGCAGATCATTTAATGCCATTTACAGATTCCTTTGGTAATCCAGAAAAAACAGAACAGATAACGCTACTGAAAGGGGTGGGAAAATTTTTTGTTGCCATGAATGGGAAAAACTGGCAATGGTTAAGCGTCGCTGTACCCATCGGTGTGGACAACTTTCGTCTGGTGTCTTTCAGTACCACCATTCGCGTTGTCGACGGGGCATTGCATTATAGTGACGGGAAAAATGAAAATCCAATCGTGTATTCTAAAATGCTGGAAGAATAAGTAGGTCAAGCCAGGTCAGATATTTTATCTGTATCGCTCAGGCCATTGAAATTAATCGGATATAACGATTTTTTCTACCACAAAGGAGCTGGTACAAACGTTCCGGATGCGAAGAAGGTAGGTGATTATGAGGAGACCGTAATACATCGTTCGGAGGGCGAAATACAAAGATCGGAAGTCGATAACCCGGAGTGGGCGACCAATTTTTCACGATGGTAAGCCGATGTTCAAGAAAACGAACCTGATATTCAAGGATAGCAACTTAATGTTCAACGATGGAGAGTTGATGTTCAACGACGGAGAGTAGATAATTGAGAATACACCATCGATGTTCAATGACGGCATGTCAATATTCAACGATAGTAAGTCGATGTTTGCCTGCAGCGAGCGGTCTGAGCTATGAGTTGAACGCATCAGTGAAGACTCTTCGTGAGGCTTTTTCCTTAAATGTGGCAGTAAGAAGTTATTTTCCGGTGTGTTCATCACCGCGCTAAAAGCCTGCGCGATTTCTTTTAAATTTCGCCGTGAAGAGAACTGTAATCATTTACGGCCTGCTGATGGCAGCACTCATTGCCGCGCTCAAGGTATTCGAATACAAATACATTATTCGCGATCTGTCATTGGAGTTTTACCTCGGCATCATCGCGTTTCTTTTTACCGGACTTGGAATTTGGGCTGGCATCCGGTTGGTCCGACGGCCATCTGCCAGTAATGCAAATGTGGTGTCACACGAACCCGATCATCTGCTTGCTGAAAAACTTGGAATTACAAAACGTGAACTGGAAGTGCTATCGCTCATGGCTGCCGGCCTGTCGAACCAGGAAATAGCTGAGAAACTTTTTGTTTCGCTAAGTACTGTTAAAACACATTCATCCAATCTTTTTGCGAAGCTTAATGTGAAGCGCAGAACGCAGGCAATCCAAAAATCAAAGGAGCTGAGGTTGTTATAGACCTTTTTGTTTTCAACTGAATTGGATACATGATCACTACCTAACGGTCGAATAATACCCAACTATAGCTGCTCATCCCAAAGTCGTATTTCAGCCGTGTTTCATAAAATCATACTTTTGGATGAAGATAAAATTGGGCCTGGAACCGTGATTTGAGCCAAAACACAAACACTATGAAACGAATTGTAATTGTAAATGGATTGATTGCCGGTGCGATAGTATCAGCCATGCTGCTCATCAGCATGCCACTGCATAAGAGTGGCGTCCTGAATTTCGACAACGGGTTGCTTACCGGTTATGCATCGATGGTTATCGCGCTTTCGATGATATTTTTTGGGATCAGGTCGTACCGCGATCGGCATAAAAACGGAACCATCACTTTTACGCAATGCTTAAAGGTTGGTTTGCTCATTGCGCTTATCGCCGCAATCCTTTACGCTATTACCTGGGAATTCTATTTTGCTTATGACGGTGGTTCGTTCATGGCCAGCTACAGCGAATACTATCTAAGCAAACTTTCGGCAGATGGCGCCTCGGAAGCGGAAATCGCAAAAGCGCGGGCGGACATGGACGAGTTGAACCTGATGTATAAAAATCCCGCGGTACGTTTTGCAATGACGCTCGCGGAAATTTTACCAGTAGGGATACTGATCACCCTCTTTTCATCGCTTGTCCTTCGAAGGAGACAGCCGGTTGCAGGGTAAGCCGCTGCCCGCTTCCGAACACGCTCGCCACATTATTGGACAAGCTAAATGGGGGACACCTTTTATAAGTGGTCATTCAACATGATGAGTGCATGAATTTCGGATTTCATTTTCAGGCATGTTAGTTGAAATAAGTCGAAGCACGTAAAAAAGGTTAATGAGGGTTTATCCAAAATTCAAACATTGGGTTAAACCCTCTTTTCTTGTAAAACTTTTTGTCGTCATTCACCATCTAACTGTATATCCACAAACGGCACACACCTCCACCTATGTTTAAAAACCTGCTAACCATTGCTGTTCGCAATATCCTGAAGGATAAGACTTACAGCGCAATAAATGTTTTAGGGCTAACAATCGGTATTACATGTAGCATGTTCCTGCTCATGTACATTCTGGATGAACTAAGCTACGACAGGTACCACACAAATGCCGATAATATCTACCGGATCGTCTCTAATATTAAGGAACCGGACAATGCGTTTACATGGGCTGTTGCGCAAATACCCTTAGGGGAAGAGTTGCGCGACAATTATCCGGAGGTAAAAAATGCCGTGCGGTTTTTTGGTACAAATACCACCCTGTATAAAAACGGCGATAAGCAATTTAATGAAGCCGACTTCTTTCTGGCCGACTCTACGGTCTTTGACATGTTCACCTATGAGTTTATTAATGGCGATCCGAACACGGCGTTGGATAATCCATTCTCGATTGTGTTAACAGAAAAAACCGCAGTGAAATATTTCGGTGAAGCATCCGCAGCACTCGGCCAGGGCTTGCAGAACAAGGAAGGCGAGGATTTCAAAGTGACTGGTGTCATTAAAGATGTCCCGATGAATTCGCATTTTCGTTTCGATGCATTGATTGCGCGGAATACCCGACCGCAGTTTGTTGGCAGCTGGGGTAATTTCGGCGTCTTTACTTATATCCAGCTACCAGCTAATTATGATCTCAGTAAGATGCAGGCCAGTCTTGATAAGGTGATCAAGGAAAGAGTCAATCCAATCTTCGATCAGTTTGGTATCAAGATCCAATATGAAATGCAGCGCATCACCGACATTCACCTGTACTCGAAGATACAGGACGAAGCAGAGGCTGGCGGCGACATATCGTACATCTATATTTTCGGAGCGGTGGGTGCGTTTATGCTGATCATCGCGTGTATCAATTACATGAACCTCGCGACAGCACGCTCGGCAAACCGCGCAAAGGAAGTCGGCATCCGAAAGGTGATGGGCTCTCAGCGCATGCAACTCATCCTGCAGTTTCTCACCGAATCGGTAGTCCTTGCGTTGATGGCGCTCGCAGTAAGCCTCATCCTGATATATGCATTGTTGCCCGGATTCAATTATCTCTCGAATAAAGAACTGCCATTTAGTTACATTTTACAGGCGCCGGTAATCGCGAGTCTTATCGGGGTTGTGTTATTTGCCGGTATTGTAGGAGGTAGCTATCCTGCATTTTACCTTTCGGGATTTAGCCCAGTTGGCGTATTAAAAGGAAAGCTCGCGTCGAAGGGCGGAACTGTAATTTTCAGAAAAGGATTGGTTGTGTTGCAATTCGGCATCTCCATATTCATGCTGATATCCACGCTAATTGTGTTTGAGCAATTACAGTTCATGCGTAACAAAGATCTTGGTTTTGCGAAAGAGCGCGTCGTTCGTTTGGACCTCAATGAGCGTGAGCTTCGTGAGAAATCTCAAACGCTGGTGAACGCATTAAAGCAAAGCAAGGAAGTTGCCGGTGTGGGCATGGCCAATTCCTCTCCCGGCCAGGGAATTGGGAAAATTTTATTGAAAGTTGAAGACAATGACGGAAAGTTCAGCGATCGTGGCGTGGATCTTTTTAGCGCAAATTATGACTTCGTCAAAACGATGGGAATGGAGATCGTCACCGGTCGTGATTTTTCAAGAGATATTTCATCCGATAGCTTATATGCGGTGCTCGTGAATGAGTCGATGGTAAAACGGATGGGATGGTCAGACCCGCTTGGTAAAAAATTCGGTTTCAATGGACCGAACGGTACGACAACCGAGAGACAGGTTGTTGGCGTCGTAAAGGATTATCATCAGAATTCGTTGTATGATGCAATTGAACCGCTGATGATTGTGCTCAATCATAATACGAACTACGTGTTTGTACGCACGGAAGAGGGCGATGTTCGCAACTCACTTGCCGCGATCGAAAACGCATGGAAAGAAATATTTCCCGGATACACATTTGAATATACTTTTCTCGATCAGGATTTTAATTCGCAGTATCAAGCGGATGAAAAACGTAGTCAGATATTTACCGCATTCTCAGGATTAACGATTGTCATCGCCTGCCTTGGTCTTCTCGGCCTCGCTGCATTTACGACAGAGCAACGGACAAAAGAAATAGGGGTGCGCAAAGTGATTGGCGCAAGTATTAATAGTCTTGTGCTGCTCGTGTCGAAAGAATTCTTTTTGCTCGTAGGACTCGGCATGCTGCTCGCATTTCCTGCGTCATGGTATTTTACCGACAACTGGCTGCAGAACTTCGCTTACCGTATTAACCTTACCGGTGAGTGGGCAACGTTCATCATGTCGGCACTAATCGCTTTTGTCATTACATTGGTGACCGTTGGCTATCACATCATCCGGGCGGCATCGTCAAACCCGGTAAAAGCTTTGCGCGATGAATAAAGAATTTTTGAAAAAATGAATGGGATACATCCGGCAATTGCTGGATGTATTTTTTTTAGAAACGGATGATGAACGTCGTTCCTGTATCGACTTCACTTTCGACGTTGATTGTTCCACCCATTGCTTCAATTTGTGTTTTGACAAGGAATAATCCGACGCCCCGCGCTTCCTCATGATGATGGAATGTTTTGTGGAGCCCGAAAAGCTTGTCGCCAAATTTTTCAAGATCGATTCCTAATCCATTATCAGAAACACGAAGCTCGATAGACTCTCTGACATTTGTTGAATGGAAGTGAATGAGCGGCTTGCGTTTAGGTGAACGATACTTTAATCCATTACTCAAGAGGTTTTGGAAAATACTTTCGAGGTATGCTTTCGGATAATGGATGGTGGTAGCATCATTAAAGTCAAACGTAATAGAGGCCTCCGCACGGATCAGGTCGCCCTCTAATGTTTGTACTACTTTATCCAAAACCTCTTTGAACTTGAGCTCTGTTCTTTCAATGTTGATGTTCTCGCGCACCTTTATCGTATCCATCAGGTCGTTCATGGTATCTCCCAGGTTTTTGGAAACGTTCTTCAGTTTCTCGAAGATTAACTGGTAATCTGCGATCGTGCTATCCTGCCCGAGAAGGTTGATCAGCGCCTGAATGTTTCCGATCGGAGAACGAAGGTTGTGCGAAATGATATGCGCGAATTCATCCAGCTGCCTGTTTTGCTCTTGTAACCGGATGGCTACTGTTTCCATGTTGCGTTTTGAATCAAGCAGATCTTCTTCAGATTTTTTACGTTCTGTAATATCGATCGCTGACGCATAGATAAGCAGGCTGTTTACATCGGATGCTGCACCCCACAACAGCCATTTGTATGATCCGTCTTTACAGCGATACCTGTTTTCGAAAGGAGTGAGCATATTTCCTTCTGCTACATAACGCGCGACTTCGCGCGTTGTCGTAAAATCGTCAGGATGAACGAACGAGATGAACGGTTTTTCCAGCAATTCTTCGGGTGTCCATCCCAACAATGTCTCCCACGAAGGACTGACCCGCTTAAAATATCCGTCGAATCCTGCAATGGCATTCAGGTTTACCGGGTTATTGAAGACATGTAAGTTCTCTTCTGCAATTTTATGGATCTGTTCCTGCACTGACTTCTGAAGCGTTACATCCATGATGAAACCTTCAATCATATCGAGCCTTCCGCCGTGATAAACACCAACGCCAACTTCTTCCACCCAACGCCATGATCCATCAACGTGCTTTACCCTGTACTCAACGTGAAAGCTCGTGTGATTCTCAAGCGCCTCATCGACGGTGACACGACCGAGCTTCGCATCCTCAGGATGCATGAGCGATGCGAATGTTACTTTTCCATCGATAAATTGCTGGGCGGGGATGCCGGTGATCACCTCGATCATATCATTGAGGTATACCATCGAATAATCCTTGTCATTCTTACACAGGTAGATGACACCAGGAATATTCTCAGCCAGAAGCTGGAATTTTTCTTCGCTGGCAGCAGCTCTTTCCGTAGCAACTTTGGTCTCCGAGATATCCTCGATGATGATTACAAATCCGATCAGCGAGTCATCGTCCTCACGCAGGGCACTGAAACTAACCGATGCCGGGAATGACGAAGAATCTTTACGCACAATTTTCCATTCGGCGCGATAGGGTAAATTATCGGCAGAAAGCTTGTTTGTAAACACCTCGAATAATGGTTCTGCGCTTGCATTACTTGTAAAAGAGATTCCCTCCGAATTGCGGACAATTTCCTCGACGTCAAAAAATATTACCGGCGATGCTTTTTCAATAAGCTCGACGGCATTGTAACCAAGCAATTGCTCCGCCGAGCGGTTGAAACTGTTAATGATGCCTTCGGTGGATGTTGAAATGATTGCGAGTTGCGTCGCATTGATGATGGCCTCCTGGAGCCTGAAATTATCGGCGAGTGCGTTCAGGAACTTATCTTCCTGAAAAGCTTTTCCGGAAATCGGGTTGTTCTCCATAGGTAGGTTCGAAAACGGCACCTAATTTAAAGAAATAGTTATAAATCACCAATGTTGCGTTACGCGAACCCTCGCTGACGTCGTGCCTCGAAAACAACGACGGATGCGGCTGTTGAAACATTCATTGAGTCAATCTTACCCTGCATCGGGATAATTATATTCGCATCGGCGTGTTGTACCCAGATATCTGAAAGACCCGTGGCTTCTGTTCCCATGACGATGGCGCTTGGTTTCAGGTAATCAACAAGGTGATATGGTTTTGACGCCTTCAGATAAGTACAATAGATTTTGATTTTCATTTCGCGCAACCAGTTAATTGTCTCTTCCGACGTTGCCGAGGCGATTTGTGTAGAAAATACACATCCGATACTCGACCTGATGACGTTTGGGTTATAGAAATCAGTTTGTGGATCGCAAATGATAACAGCATCGACACCTGCTGCATCCGCTGTTCGTAAAATCGCACCAAGGTTTCCTGGTTTCTCCACTCCTTCGAGGATCAAAACCAGTGGGTTCCCGGAAAGCTTTAATTGTTTCAGGTTGTGTGCTTTTTGCTCTGCGACTGCCAACACGCCGCCGGAATTTTCGCGGACAGCGATTTTGTCAAAGACATCCTTTGAGACGGGAATGACGAGTTTGTTATCCGTATTCAGATCGTGAAGGTCCGCCAAAGAAATCATCTCATCACAGAAGAACAGATTGCCGATTTTGTAACCAGCATCCATCGCCATCCGGATCTCTTTCTTTCCTTCGATGATGAACAGCCCCTGCTTTCTTCGTTCACGTGGTTTCTCCAGCGCCAGCAGGCTTTTTACTTTTGGATTTTGGGTGCTGGTAATTTTAAAGTGCATGGTTACTTGTTCCTTCAACCGCTCAAGATTCAAAATTCAAGTTTGAATTTCAAAATGAATTCCTTGTACTTTTACAGCGTATGAAATTACTGCATCCGTCGTCGTGGAAAGATTATGAACTTATTGACTCAGGTGACTTCGAAAAACTTGAGCGTTTCGGTAAGTATATACTGATTCGCCCTGAGCCACAGGCGATCTGGCGGCGGGTGTTGCCAGATAATGACTGGAAGCGGTTGGCTCATGCGAAGTTCGTTCGCGAGCAAAAGGACAAGTTCAGGTTCAGCGATGATGTAAAAGGTGGATGGTCAAAAAACCCTGAAATGCCCGACAGTTGGGAAGTGCAGTATCAATATAACGATCTGAATCTGAAGCTTCGGCTGGCATTAACGTCATTTGGCCACGTTGGTATATTCCCGGAACAAGGCAGTAACTGGAATTTTATTTTCGATACGGTGCATGGTTGGAATATTGAGCAACCGCGGGTGTTAAATCTGTTTGCTTACACAGGTGTTGCCTCGGTTGTGGCACGGGCGGCTGGTGCACAGGTGATACACTGCGATGCTTCGCGACCAGGTTTGAACTGGGCAAATCAGAACATGCAGATGAACAACCTGACCGATATACGCTGGGTGTATGAAGATGCCTTCAAGTTTGTAAAGCGCGAAGTGAAACGTGGCAGTCGATACAATGGTATTCTGATGGATCCTCCACCCTATGGTCGCGGCCCGGATGGCGAAAAATGGACACTGCAAGAGCAACTGGATGAATTGATCGGTATGAGCAGTGAGCTTCTTGAAAAAGATAAATGTTTTTTTATCCTGAGCACGTATGCCGTGGGCCTGTCGGCAATTGTAAGTGTGAACGTGGCAAAACGTTACTTTGATCTTCAAAATCTTGAGTTCGGAGAATTCTTCCTCAAGTCGAAGAATGAACGCGATCTGCCGATGGGAACGTTTTTAAGATTTCGCGCGTAATTTATGGCAGGATGATTAACTTGTAATGCGATGAAACGCGACATTGACACACCGCCAAGAACCATCATGGAAGTATTCCAAATGCTTCCGGCTGGAACCCTAGCTGAAGTCATCGACGGAACCCTCTATATGTCTCCGGCACCCAATACAAATCACCAGCGTACTCTCGCAAACATCTATTCACAATTGCTAAAACAAAATATTGGTGGTGAATTTTTTATCTCGCCTTACGATGTGTTTTTGGATGAAACGTCAAATGCTGTACAACCTGATCTCGTTTTTGTGTCAACTGCCAAAAGCAGCATTATTAAGGCCGACGCGATTCATGGCGTACCTGATCTGATCATCGAAATTCTGTCACCCGGGAACGCAACACACGATACAGTGAAAAAGAAGGCGCTTTTTGAGAAGCATGGAGTGACCGAGTACTGGATAGCAGATCCTGAAACAAAAGAATCAATCGGCTATTGCCTGAAAGATAAAATCTATGTGGAATGTGGCCGCTTCACAGGTGTTATTCGTTCGGTTTTATTGAACGCCGAAATGCAGTTCTGATCTCCTGCCTATTTTTCTCCATCCCTCAGAAAATCTGCAATTTAATCGTACCTTTGCGCCTCAATTTATAAAATCGAGGATTTCGAGGTATTTATGGACGTTAACAAAATCAGGAATATTGCCATTATCGCGCACGTTGACCATGGCAAAACCACATTAGTTGATAAGCTGCTCATGGCAGGAAAGCTTTTTAAGGATCACGAAAATCCTGGCGACCTGATCATGGATAGCAATGACCTCGAAAGAGAGCGCGGAATCACCATCCTCGCGAAAAATGTTTCTGTTCGCTATAAAGACTATAAGATCAATGTAATCGATACCCCTGGCCACAGCGACTTCGGTGGGGAAGTGGAGCGCGTATTAAACATGGCCGACGGTTGTTTGTTGCTCGTAGATGCGTTTGAAGGACCGATGCCACAAACCCGCTTTGTTCTTCAAAAAGCCCTTCAACTTGGATTAAAGCCGATTGTCGTTATCAACAAAGTTGACAAGAAGAACTGTACACCCGACGAGGTTCATGAGCAGGTATTTGACCTGATGTTCCAGTTGGATGCTACTGAATATCAACTTGACTTCCCAACGTTTTACGGTTCGGCCAAGCAAGGTTGGATGAGCACCGACTGGAAGACGCCAACTACGGATATCACACCGTTGCTTGATGGAATTATCGAACACATTCCTGCTCCGAAAGTAGCCGAAGGCAGCACACAGATGCTGATAACATCGCTTGAGTATTCTTCATACATCGGTCGTGTAGCGATCGGTCGTGTTCACCGCGGAGGTATTCGCGCCGGCCAGCCAATTGCGCTCGTTAAGCGCGATTCAAAAGCCGTTGTTAAAGCGAAAATTAAAGACCTTTATGTTTTCGAAGGTTTTGAAAAGTTAAAGGTTGAAGAGGTAAAGCCTGGTGAGATTGCTGCATTGGTTGGTCTGGAAGGTTTTGAAATCGGTGATACGGTCGCAGATGTCGAAAAGCCGGAAGGCATGAAATCAATCGCGATTGATGAGCCAACCATGAGTATGTTGTTCACCATCAACAACTCACCATTCTATGGCAAAGAGGGCAAGTTTGTTACTTCCCGTCACATCAAGGAAAGACTTGATAAGGAATTAGAAAAGAATCTTGCACTGCGTGTCGGTGATACAGGTTCTGCGGATTCTTTCATGGTATTCGGACGCGGTGTACTTCACTTGTCGGTACTGATCGAGACAATGAGAAGAGAAGGATATGAATTACAGATCGGTCAGCCACAGGTAATCTATAAAGAAATTGACGGTGTGAAATCAGAGCCGATGGAAGAGTTGACAATCGATCTTCCGGAAACTGATGCCGGTAAAGCCATTGAAACAGTATCTCAGCGCAAAGGTGAAATGCTGAACATGGAACCGAAGGGTGATCGCATGATCCTGAAGTTCAATATTCCGTCACGTGGTATTATTGGTTTGAGAAACTATCTATTGAACGTAACAGCAGGTGAAGCGATTGTAACACACCGTTTCAAAGAATATGCTCCGTATCGCGGTGAAATCCCCGGACGTATCAATGGTTCGTTGATCGTTATGGAACAGGGCGAAGCGATTGCTTACAGCTTGCACAATCTTCAGGATCGTGGTAAGTTTTTCATCGACGCGGGTGAACCTGTTTACGAAGGCCAGGTTATCGGCGAACACAGCAGAAGCGGTGACCTGGTTCTCAACATAACAAAGACGAAGAAACTGACAAACATGCGCGCTTCCGGTGCTGATGAAAAGATGCGTATTGCACCTCCGATCAAGTTTTCGCTTGAAGAAGCATTGGAATACATTCAGTCTGACGAATACGTGGAAGTTACGCCTAAATCAATCAGGTTAAGAAAGATCTACCTGACTGAAAATGAGAGAAAGCGTTTCGGTAAATAAGAAGTAGTGTTTAATTGGTTATAAAAAAAGCTCGTCGTAAGGCGAGCTTTTTTGTTTGGGAGTGCAGGGAACGCTGCTGCATTTCTCTTGCGATCCTTGCTTTATTAAGTTCGATTGCGATAGTGTTTATTAAATTGATCGGTGTTCTCTTCTTCGTAAGCGGCCCCTGCCGCTTTTAAGCAATTTGGGCCGGTGAGATTTCTTTATCTTATTCTGGTTAATGAAGGGATTATTGCCATAGCACACGGATAAGAGGACATTTGCGCCCTATATCAACCATGGGGACGAAAACGTTCTTACGCGATGTATGGAATGATGCAGGCGGATTTACAGACGGACATAGAACGGGAGGCTTTTATTAATAGAGGACTTGAGCAGTCAAAAAAGGGAGAGGTGCAGCCACACGAGCAAGTGATGAATAGTACGCGGGCTCGTTTTAAAATGAAAAAAAGAACCCCCGCTGACGATGTCAACGAGGGTTTCAGGCTGATACTTGCATGGCTTAAGCTTTTAGTTGAACTTAATTTTAGTGAGGAACAAGTATTCATCACTCTTGTGGCCAAAGGTCGTGCGAACGTACACTTTAACATCGGAGGCAGTGGTCGTGATCTCCTTCAAAAGTTTGTTTCGCTTGTTTCTGGCAATGGACAGATTAGTCGCCGAGATGCGGACCTGATCTGAAAGTCTGTTTAGCATCGCCACATGCTTCTCAAGACCTTCAATGCTTAGGTCGATCTCATTGGTTGCGTAACCCGGATGCAGTTTCGCTACGTCTACCAATTTGCTGAACAACTCAGCTACGGAGAGGTAGTTCAACTGTACGGCCGGGTTGCCTTTCGCACTCTCAACAGTTTCGACAGGATGCTTAAGCGCGTTCTTTGATTTTCGGTAGTAGAACTTGTGCTTAAGACTTCTCGCCTCTTCCATGATGTGTGGCGGTGCTCCGCTCAGTCGAAGTGTGTTGACTACACGCGTTGCAAGTGGCGTCAACTTCCGGTATTCGTGCGAACGTTTACCGATGGCGTCGGCGTTGGCCTTCCAGCATTTTTGTACCGCGTCTACAGACAGCTTTGCCCGATCAAGCGTCTTGTTGAGCGCGGGAGGGTTGATAGATAATTTAGTTGGCTGATAACGGGAGCCAATCGCGTTGCAAAAGCCCAGGACCTGGTCGAAGGCGGCAACTTTGTTTTGGATTGTGGTTTTCATAACCTTTTTCTTTAATGTTCTTCATACAATGTTAAACGAAGCAGCTTTAAATGGGTTTTACACGGGTAGTCATGCAAGCAGCAATGCACGATGAAGCGACCAATAGCCCGGCCGTATGTAATTAAGTGGGCGTTGAATGACGTGAGATTTTCTTGCAGAAGCTTCATAATGAAGATGAACATTTGCCTTCTACCTAATGATACTTTTGAAACTTCAATTGGCACATTCGCCATTATCAAATAGCACATTCACTTTTTCAGGTCGTGGTATTGCTGTACTGGAAAAGCACAATCAGAAATCCGAAACGATACATTGCGAATCAGTATCGTTCACATCGCTCATATCAAGAGGTACTTTGACCACTTGCATCTGCTACATGCTGTTCCTGCAAGTGGGGAACCCCTACCAGATCAGGCACGTTAAGAAAAAAGATGTGAGGTAGTGCTCACCTTAGAAAGGGGAAATGCTCGTACTACCATGGGGAGTATTCATCTGCACGGACACTTTTGGAATTTCGGGTTGGTGAGGTGATCACTCATTGAAGGCACATTGCGCAGTTGCAGATGTTGCATGATCACAAGATGCGCTAGGCCTGGTTGCAACAAGGAGGGATGATATCGGGAGATCACTTTACTCGCTCCGTGACGGTGGAGATTAGATATCGGGCAGGTTCTCCATACGGTTTAGCAGATGAAATTGTTCGTGTTTTAAGAGAATCCTTTTTTGTTCGTAGCGATTT
>DASPJN010000137.1:0-5561 GCA_035628595.1 Chryseosolibacter sp. | reverse complement strand
TGTTCCAGAAGATGTATGGCAAAGGTGAAGGAACCGAAGGCATCGATAATAATTTCGCAGAAAGATCTTTCGAAAATCTCGGGGCGTGGATCATGGGGCGCAATATGTTCGCGCCCAGCCGTGGACCGTGGCCAAACGACGGATGGAAAGGTTGGTGGGGAGAGAATCCCCCCTATCATGTTCCGGTATTTGTATTGACGAACCATGCAAGAGAATCGCTGAGTATGAAAGGTGGAACAGTATTTCACTTCGTGACTGACGGCATTGAATCCGCTTTAGAGAAAGCAAAGAAGGCGGCTAACGGAAAGGATATACGCATCGGTGGGGGGACATCAACTGTGCGTCAGTTTCTGCAAGCTGGTTATATTGATGAAATGCATCTTGCAGTCTCGCCTGTCATGCTAGGAACCGGAGAACATCTATTCGCGGGAATCGATTTGCCGAAGCTTGGTTTCCGTCAAACAGAAACAGCTCAGGGCAATGGTGCAACACACGTGATCCTGACGAAAAGCAAATGAACCGATAAAACATTCACGAGGCATTAACAGCTGAAAAGAAAAAAAGGAATTGGACGTTCCCTCCCAACGCAAATGACCAAAGGCATACAGACCGTTCTTTCCGCTCCAACAACTAGCGCATAGCCATCCCGATAGTCTATCGGGATGGTTTTTGCTGCAATCAATAACGCAATGAGCTCGTATCGGGATTTATTCCAATCGATTCCCAATCGAGGTTTTGCATACTTTTTTTAACTGACCTTCGCATAGCCTGCCCGTTTCACCTTTAGACAAGCCTGGTTTTCCGACACCATCATAGCGTGTATCCTCTTTTATATGCAGATAGTGCTTATTATGCGGGAGGAGACAAACATCTTAAGAGTGTTTTTTAGCTTAGAAGCATGAAACCAATAGCGCCATGAACAAATTATTTGCTTTCCTTTTTTGTGTTTTCTTAACAATCAATTTTGCAGAGCAGGCTTATGCTCAACCGGAAATTGAAAAATCCGTCAACGTTGCAGTGTTCTTTTACAATGGCATGGAACTGCTCGACTTTGCCGGGCCCGCAGAAGTATTTGCAGCAGCGGAATTCAACACCTATTCAGTTACCACAGATGGTGCCGCCGTACAGTGCAATAGAACAGGCAATGTATTGAACAGCATTACACCTGACCATTCAATGCTGAATGCGCCAATTCCTGACATCGTCGTGTTTCCTGGAGGAGGTACGGGGCGCATCGCTGCCGACACCTCAGTGCTTAACTGGGTGAAGGATCTCTCTAAAAATGGAACGCTCATGATGTCTGTTTGTACAGGTGCGGCAGTATTAGCAAATACCAGGATGCTTGATGGAATGAATATTACTACGTGGTATGGCTTCATTCCGTCTTTGCAAGCTCAACATCCGAACTTGAAGGTTCTTGAGAATACCCGATTTGTTGACAATGGAATTTTCCTGACAACAGCCGGCGTTTCGGCGGGCATTGATGGTGCCTTGCATTTAGTTTCCAGAATTAAAGGTATCGACGTTGCTAAAGGTGTTGCAAAATATATGGAATACGACAAATGGGATCCATCCAAAGGCCGTGTTGATAAGCATAATCCATACATTGAACGGCTTCGTTCAGAAACCTGGACTCCGGAAAAATTTGTAAAACTAATTCCAGACGGTGCAACGCTGCCATATGAGGGTGAGTTCAAAAACCTCGCGTTTGAATTCCTCGAGGTGAAAAAACTAAACGAGGCAGCAACAGTGCTCGAGATTTGTAGCCGGGTGTACCCAAAGTCAACTACCGTCTATCCGGAATTGGCTAAGGTATATAAGCAACTTGGACGATCCGCTCCAGAAGATGAAGAGTACTACGTCAGGCTTGTGCAGAATGGAAAATTTGAAGATGCAATCAACAAATATAAGACGGACAATAAACAATTTCCCGGATGGATCCCTTTAAAGCACGGTGGCAGATTGACCTCTTACGGAATTAAGGAGTACGAAAGCGGTAATTACACAAAGGCACTGGATGCATTCAAGCTCGTAGCCTTTTCCGACCCTGGGTTTGGCTCGTATTACAACGTAGGAGAAATGTATCAACACATGGGCGACACGCAACGCTCGGTGGAGAATTATCGCAAGTGCCTGTCGTACCGTCCTGATGACGCGGAGGTACTTGGTATATTAAAAAAGCTTGAGGCTAATCAAAACTAAAAACCAATTAAAGAAATCAGGCTTGTGTCAATACAATCTGCAGGAAATGCTATGATAATGAAAACCGCATGCATTGTAGTCATGACTGCAATGTTTCTTAAAGGAAACGCTCAAAGTAAGACGCAACTGGAAGAATACTCAAAGTTAGCCGATGAATATTTAAGTACATGGAGTAGTGAGCACGCCCCGGGATTTGCGCTGGCAATTGTGAAAGATGGAGTCATGATCTACAGCAAATGCATTGGCATGGCAGACCTGGAGCACGACGTAAGGATTAATGCTACAACGGTTTTTAACGTCGGGTCAATTTCCAAGCAGTTCACATCCGCGGCCATTCTTTTGCTTGAACAGCAGGGTAAACTCTTGTTGGACGATAAGATCAAAAAGTACTTTCCTGAACTGCCGGACTATGCGAATTCAATCACGATCCAACATCTCATGAACCATACGAGTGGCCTGAGGGAAATGTTAACCTTGCAATCTCTTTCTGGCATTAAACCGTGGAGTGGCGGCGACAAGGCAAAAACATTACAGTTGATAGCGCGCCAAAAGAGTCTGAACTTTCAACCCGGCGAGGAGTTTATGTACTCCAACACGGGGTATTGGCTTCTTGCACAGATCGTCGAACAAGTCTCCGGACGTTCTTTTGCCTTATTCTGTAAGGAAGAAATTTTTATTCCCCTGGGGATGGTCAATACTCATTTCCATGACGATAGCAAGGCGCTAATCAAAAGTCGGGCGTTTGCCTATGAAATGAATGAAGTTGGCGAGTATATTAATTCTTTTATTGTAGAGCACGAAGATGTGGGAGCGGGCGGGCTCCACACGACAATTGAAGATTTTCACAAATGGGATAACAACTTTTATGCAAATCAGTTAGGGGACAAAAGCAATTCTTTAATCGCGAAACTTGAACAAAAGGGTAGGCTGAATAATGGTAAGGAGAGCCGCTATGCTAACGGACTCTTTATTAGTTCGTACAAGGGTTTAACGAATATCAATCACAACGGTCAATCGGGAAATTACACTTCCAGTTACTTTCGTTTCCCGGAAAAACGTTTTTCAATTTTTCTGTTTGCCAACAATGCAAAGGTTCAGGTGCATTTGTATTCATTGTATGAGTTGTTCATTAATGGCATTCCTCCTACAAGCGTAAGCGACAGATCTAAAGATTTCCAATTGACGGAGATTACGAACAGTTCGGCGTTGAAAGAATTTACTGGCTTTTATTACCAGTCGCCAGGAAGCGTAATTGAAATTTTGGTCCAGAATGGGCAGCTCTTTTATAACTCAATCGGCGATGAGAAAATGAAACTGCTTCCCGTAGGCGAAATGCGTTTCATAAAAGAAGACATGTCAACGGAACTGGTTTTCGAAGTTGATTCAGTTTCTAATAAAGTAAAAGGCCTGACACGTTCCTATATCCAGATGGGAATGAAAATGCCTACCGCAGAAAAATTGGTACGACCAGAGAACTTGAAGGACTACCAAGGCAGATATTGTTCGGATGAGTTGACGGTTTGCTATAACGTTGTTGCAGATGGCGGAGTGCTTAGCTTCCTCGGGGACGATGAAGAGATTTTGAAATTGGCGATGGTTGAACAGGATATTTTCCATGGTGGAAATGCGGTTGTTAGATTTATACCTGAAGGATCTCGAAAATTCGTGGGATTTTCAATTTCAACACCAAGAGTGAGGGATCTTCGGTTTGAATTGGACAATCAATAACAAGAACCCTGTGTAAGGTGCTTCGCGAAATCAGCAAGTGTTCATATCCGGATTTGAACGTCTGTATATAAACGAAAATGTTCCTGTGATACCACTATATCAATACGCAAGAGCGAAACGGAGGAGAGCGATCTGACTGGGCGCTCCTTAAGAGGAGCTTATCTCGCTCCCTAGCTGAATTACACAGCGTGAAAATTCCTAACTTGTCCCTTCATATAACCCATTTATGAAGAACGGCACGATCATCTTTATCTTGTTACTATTGCCAGTCGGAGTGTTTAGCCAGGAGAAGGGCACAGTGTATTCGGGTAATCCTGTCTTCAATGGATGGTATGCGGACCCGGAAGGCATCATTTTCCAAAACAAGTACTGGATCTATCCAACGTATTCAGCGCCGTACGAGAAACAGGTTTTCATGGATGCATTTTCTTCACCTGATCTGGTTCGCTGGACGAAGCACGAAAGAATTTTAGATACCGCGCGCGTAAAGTGGGCGCGGCGTGCAATGTGGGCCCCGTCCATCATCGAAAAACACGGAAAATACTTTCTATTCTTCGGAGCCAACGATGTGCATGAAGGTGAAATTGGTGGGATAGGGGTGGCCATAGGGGATAATCCGGCAGGTCCTTTTAAGGATTATCTCGGCAAGCCGCTTATTGGTGGGATTCACAATGGCGCGCAGCCGATTGATCAGTTTATATTTAAAGATAAAGAGCAATACTATCTTATTTATGGCGGATGGCGTCACTGTAACATCGTCAGGCTTAACGATGATTTCACCGGCCTTGAGCCTTTTGATGACGGAACAATTTATAAAGAGGTCACGCCGCAGGGTTACGTTGAAGGGCCATTTATGTTTGTGCGCGACGGTAAATATTATTTTATGTGGTCGGAGGGAGGCTGGACGGGCCCGGATTACAGCGTGGCTTACGCGATAGCGTCTTCACCCTTCGGGCCTTTTGAACGCGTTGGCAAGATCCTTCAGCAGGATCCGAAGGTTGCTACGGGTGCCGGTCATCATTCGGTCATTCATGAACCAAAGAGCGACAAATGGTATATCGTGTATCACCGGAGGCCTTTGAATGAAAACGACGGCAACTCACGCGTGACGTGCATCGATGAAATGCATTTTGATGAAAAAGGGTTAATCAAACCTGTGCAGATCACGTTTGAAGGGGTGGAAGCGAACCCGCTACGACAGAGCGATTAACGAGAGGTTGCCGCTGGGTGCAGGTTATAGGAAAATTTGAAATTTGATACTGACTTTTGTGTCCATCACCAGTAACCGTTGAGCGGACCACATGAACCTACTCTTTGTTTGTAGCCGAAATAAATGGAGGAGTCTTACGGCAGAGACTATCTTCAAGAACCATCAGCATCACGACGTTCGGTCAGCTGGCACCGCGGCAGACGCGCGCGTAAAGGTTAATGAGAAGCTTATTAAATGGGCGGACGTAATCTTCGTGATGGAAAAGCGCCATAAGCATTTGCTTCAGGAAAAGTTTAACCAGTCGTTGATGGGCAAAGAGATGATCGTGTTGGATATAGCGGATGATTATCCCTACATGGACGAAGAGCTCATTGATATATTAAAAACGAGCGTCGGCCCATATTTATAGGTGTATGAATTT
>DASPJN010000136.1:0-23858 GCA_035628595.1 Chryseosolibacter sp. | reverse complement strand
CTTACTTTAACGAAACTGCGGATCATAGAAATTTTTGAGCGCTTAGGATTTAGTGTTGCGGATGGACCGGAGATCGAAGATGATTGGCATAATTTCTCAGCGCTCAATTTCCCCGAGAACCATCCGGCGCGCGAGATGCAGGATACTTTCTTCATTGAAAAGAAAGCCGAAACAGGCGGCGACATGCTGCTGCGAACACACACCTCAAACGTGCAGATCCGAATGCTGCAGAAACAAAAGCCCCCTGTTCGCGCCATCATGCCTGGAAGAGTATATCGTAATGAAGCCATTTCTGCAAGAGCACATTGCTTCTTTCATCAGGTTGAAGGTCTTTATGTTGATAGAAATGTAAGTTTTGCTGATCTGAAGCAAACACTTTTCCATTTCGCCAAAGAAATGTACGGCAAGGATATTCAGCTCCGGCTCCGACCTTCATTCTTCCCATTCACAGAACCAAGTGCGGAAATTGATGTCACATGCCTCATCTGCAAAGGCAGCGGATGTGTGGTCTGTAAGCGTAGCGGTTGGGTGGAGATCGCCGGTGCTGGCATGGTACATCCCAACGTTCTGAAAAATTGCGGCATCGACCCGGAAGAATTTACTGGCTTTGCATTTGGAATGGGCATTGAACGTGTTACCCAGCTTCGCTACCAGGTCAATGATCTGCGCCTGTATTCTGAAAATGATATTCGCTTCTTAAAACAATTCAGCACGGAGGGAGTTGCATGACAATTGACGCGATAAAAAATATTGCTGTGATCGGTGCCGGAACGATGGGGCAGGGGATCGCGCAGGTGTGTGCGCTTGGAGGCTATTCCGTTGTGCTTTATGACGTGCAGTCTGAGCTGATCACAAAGGCGATCAATAATATCAAAAAGAGTCTTCAGCAATCGGTCGAAAAAGGTCGGCTGACTGCGGAAGCCGCGAATGAGGCCGCTTCGCGAATCAATCTCGTGTCAGACTTTAAACAACTCCAGGTCGATATGGCGATAGAAGCCGTCGTTGAAAAACTGGACGTTAAGCAACTGATCTTTTCTGAGCTGGAGAAATTAAATGGCAAGGACTGCCTGTTTGCAAGTAATACATCGTCAATTCCCATCACACAGATCTCTGCTGTACTCAAACACCCCGGCAGACTGGCGGGATTGCATTTCTTCAACCCGGCCCCAGTCATGAAGCTTGTTGAGATCATCAAATCAGCTGCCACAAGCAACGAGATTATTCAAACACTCGAGCAATTCTGTAAGCGGATCTCCAAACATTCCGTGTTGACGCAAGATTCTCCTGGCTTTATCGTTAACAGGGTTGCGCGTCATTACTATGTTGAGTCGTTAAAACTGCTTGAGGAAGGCGTTGCTGACCATCAGACCATCGATGCGCTTTTGAAAAGTTCGGGATTTAAGATGGGCCCATTTGAACTGATGGATCTCATTGGCGTGGATGTGAACTTTTCGGTAACACAGTCAATGTATCAGTCATTTCATTATGATCCAAAGTTCAGACCGAGCCGGATTCAGCAGCAAAAGGTTGACGCTGGTCACCACGGAAGAAAAAGCGGCAAAGGTTTCTATGATTACAATTAAGAAGACATCTCTTTTATTTTTATCGCTCGTTGCTATCACAATACTCGCCGGGTGCGGCCCAGAGCCCACAGACGATGCAATTCCTTTCGCGCCATTTCCGCCGATGGTCATTCAGCTAAACAACCCGCAATACCAGGATCTTAGTATTAAAGGATATGTTGAGCTCACCGGAATAGGAGTGAAAGGCGTTATCCTGCATCGCGTTAACGCTTCTACATATCACGCTTATGAACGTAATTGCTCGTTTCAACCGAACACAGCCTGTGCTCTTGTACAGGTCGACCAGTCCGGTTTATTTATGATCGATAATTGCTGTGGATCGCGATTCGATATGGGAACAGGTGCGCCATCCGGCGGCCCCGCGTGGAGGGAACTGCGTCAATATGTGACTAACCTGAACGGAACGCAGCTGACAATCACCGATGAGGTTTTGAATTAGCAATACTTGCGTCCGGCGACGTGATCCTGCAACCCAACACATCCAGCGACAGACCAGAAGAAGTGATTGTTTTCAGCCCACGTTTCGCAGATGAAACAGGCAATCCCGGGTTTGAACATCATGTTCTCCGACGTTGCTTGCATGATCTCCAATTTTTCTCGCGTGATCTCACGTGCCGCCTGGTTGAACTCGCGTGCGGCTTTGTTGAATGCCTATGCCGCCCGGTTGAATAGCTATGCGGCTTTGTTGAATAGCTGTGCCGCTTTGTTGAATAGCTATGCCGCTTTGTTGAATGCCTATGCGGCTCGGGTGAATAGCGATGCCGCTCGGATGAATAGCTACGCCGCTCGGGTGAACGCGTACTTTGAACGCGTGAATGCGCACTTGAAAGACGTGAACACGTACTTTGCTTGCGTGATCCCCACAACTGCAACTCGATAATGCGCACAATGATCACGATAATTCGTACATGAAAGACGTAAATGCCTACAGTGCCCGCGATAGTTCACACCTGAAACGCGGAATGGATGACCCTGCACGGTAGGTCGTGATCGATTTTTTTGAAAGCCGGTCTTTTTTTGAAAAGGGTAACAACCAACATTCTTTCTCCACGCCGGATGAAAACCATAATCAGGAACGTCGGTTGGGACGTTCAGTTGACAACAATGCCGTTTTATAGCAGGAAGCGATCGACAAAGCGTGTAACCTGACTTTCATATAAGTAATAGAATGAAAACTGATGAATCGCTGAGCGTGATTAAAACGCTAACGCGCGGGCTACCGTTACAACATTCAGCAAAAATAAATTTTTTAAAAAAACCGTCAATTTTAGAATCTCTGGAGCGGCCTTTGCGTACTTACTTATATAAATAAATTTTAAAGCTATGAAAACAAATTTCGAAAAACATGTTGCCGCCTTCGACCAGGTCTTGGGCCACTGCAACGCACTCGGATCTGTTTACAGTCCGGTGAAGGAATCATTGAAGCTCGCAGCAATGACAACACAACTCTCTGCAGCACGACAATCACTTGCCAGCTACGCAGCAGCGAAGCTCGCCTATGCAAGCGCCATCAATGAACGACAGCGCGTGTTCTCAACGTTGGGAATCACGGCCTCACGGATCTGCGCTGCCATGGAAGGCACGGACGCGTCATCACAGATCGTTGATGACGTAAGATTGCTAAAGCACAAGTTGCGTGGAACTACCCGCAAAAGAAGGAGCTTGAAACAAGTGCCGAATGCGGAAGCATCCAACACATCGCGCGGTCCGGTTTCCCAACTCGACTACGATAGCAAGATCAGAAACTTTGCGGCGATGATCGAGCTTGTGAAGCTGGTGCCAACTTATCAGCCGAAACAAAAAGAGTTGAGTGTAGCATCGCTTCTTGCAAAGCTCACGCAGATGATGACCATGCATCGCGCGGTACACAAGGCAAAAGTTGCGATCAACAACGCAGCGGTTGCGCGAACTGAAGCAATCTACGGAGAACATGGCGTAACGAAAACTGCTGTGCTGGTGAAGAAGTTCTTGTTTTCCGTACTCGGCTCAAATGCAGTTTATCAGAAAATCAGAGGTATTAACGCAAAACGATTGTAATGAAAAACTGTAAAGTAGTAACACGGTAACTCCGATGGTCGCAGCGATCATCGGAGTTTTTGTTTTTATAGGAAAGTGATCACCTGAACAGTAGCAGTACGTCGCTGTTTACGAAAATATCTCCCGCAGTACATGCGCTGATTTCATTTCGCCGAAATTCTCAATATGCGTTTTGTAGAAACCGGTGATCAGATCGAGCAGGATCCGTCGCGAATGATTTGTGATAGCAATCCGGTCGGTGTAGTTGCAGGTAAGCATTGATTCAAGGGCTTGCACAACCGGCTCATCTGCAACGTGTGGACCGACCACTTCATTGATGTTCATTGCGCCGAATCCAAGGTATCGGCTGAACTTCAGCATGAAGATCAAATGGAAATTTTCAAACCCTTCGCGTAACGTGTCCAGCGTAATTAACGACGTGCACACGAATTCAAACAACTCTCCGCCTTCGCTTTCGTCCCGTATGGTTTTGTTCAGAAGTTCTGCGATAAAAAGCCCAATGCTTGATTTCCTGATATCGGACTGCAGGCTGCTGTAAGGATGCATCGTCGTGATTTCCTTAATGCGTTCAAGGTTTGCGTGTTCGCGATGGTAAACGACAAGATTCAGTAATGTCAGTGGTTGATAAAGTGCTATTTTGTTTTTGCCACTCTTACTTCGAACGCCGTTCACAATGTAACTCTGCAGCCCGAATGCATCGGTGAAAATGGTTACGATGATGGAAGTCTCCCCATATTTTGTGAAACGCAACACGATACCACGAACTTTCTGGATCATGTCAGTTGATGAAAGCAATTTTCCCTACGATGCTTTGCGTCCCATCCGTGTTCACAGCATAAACGAGATAAACACCCGTTGCAGGGCGATTGCCATTGTAGTCGCGTCCGTTCCAGCTCGCTGTTCCACCTTCGGCACGTGATTGCCATACGAGTTTGCCGCTTACATCGGTGATCTTCACCGTAGCATCTGAGTATAATCCGGAGATACCAACGGTGCCTGCAAAATTTCCTTGAACCGGATTCGGAAATATTTTTACCCCATCAGGGTTTTCAATTCCCGGCGTTCCGTCACTTCTGAAGGAGACAATCCCTTTTGTTGTTGAAAAGAACACTTCCCCTGAAGTGTGATCGATAGCGATATCAATAATCGTATCAGACATCAGCGGACTGTTGTCAACGTTGAAGTGGTGAATCAGTTCATCGCCGGGTGGATTGAACAGCCAGGCGCCGTTCTCGGTACCCATCCACTTTCGGTTCCCGCCGTCAACGGCAATGCAATGGATCGTTTCATCGCGAAGCAAAAAACGATTTTCGAATACCGGTTTTACTGCATCAGCGTCATCGGAGAAAAAATAACAAACGCCCTTTTCAGTTCCTACCCAAACGTAACCATCACGGTCAATCGCGATCGATCTCGCACGTATGTCGGGAAGTGCGCCTCCGCCGATGGTTTCAGTAAACCATTTTGTTTCAGGAGTAAACGGGTCAAAGCTTACTATGCCACCTCCGCGGGTTGGATCAATTAACATCCAGACAACTCCGAATGGATCTTCAAGGATGTCGAGTGGAAACGTAGCAACAAAGGCATCCGGACTAAAGCTTGTCCATGTTTCATTTCCCGAAAGGTTGTGAAGAACATTTGTGCCGAAATAGTTGGCAATCCACATACCATTGTACCCGTTGTACAATGCAGACACAATGAGTTCATTGTTTTCGGATGTTAACGGGCTATTATCTTCATTATACTGCCGCACAAATTCGTGTGCAGTGTTAAATACGCCGATGCCTTCCTTCCAACTTGCCAGGAACACTTCGTTGTTAAAAAATTCAGCGTCGACGATATCATTGAATGTCGTGATGAAATTTGTCCATGAGCCATTTCGCCAGACATTAACGGTGCTATCGCTCCAATTGGCCGACGCATCCTCACCTCTTCCCGTCAGGGCATACAAGCGGTTGTCCACAAAGCGCAACCTGAATTCCGCGTTGAAGCTCGGGCCATTTGGCAGGTAAGAAGAAAATGATCCGCTGGCATCAGAGATCAAACCATTAACCGCATCTCCGATCCACATCGTGTTATCGGCATCTGAAACAAAGAAGGTTGGTTTGGTGATCAGCTCGTGGTCAACAATCTCGAGTGAACCATTTACATCCATTTTATAAACCCGGTCATTCGCAGTGATGTGAAGCGACTGTTCATTCGTTTCAATTGATTTGAATATGGCATTATCCAACGCGGGCTGTTTAACGAAACTGGTTCCGGATTTTTTATAGAGACCGTCATTACTGATGCCTGCAAACAATGCATTGTTAAAATATTCAACGCTGCCGATGCTGGTATTGAAAGTCCCCTCGTCGAAACGTTTCCATTTTGCGTAGTCGAGGAGGTTGTCAGACAGATTTCCGATAAGCACACCTTTTTCGGTCGCCAGAGCGATGCTGTCTCCAAAAATTTCGGACTTATAGATTCGAAGCGGAGTTCCGCCGTCTCCCAGATCGCGCCACGTTTCTTTTAAGTCAAGCGCAGTAAGGTCAAACACAATAACCCCATAGTCGGCGGATAAGTATGCGTAGTTATGATGAACAGAGATATGATTGATCCGTCGTGAGCCTGTGATCGTCGCCAGCTCTTTTAATCGCGAAAAGTTATTGATCTCATTTAAATGTACAATGTCGATATTACTGTCTTCGTATGCCACGATGAGCAAATTCTTTGTATTGTCAAATCCAATACTCGTGATTCCTGATCCGCTTAGTCCGGAAAGCTTGGTGATTGTTGACAGACTATTGTCTTCTTTATCAAAAACGACAATGCCATTGGTTGTTGCGGCAAAAATTTGTGTCGGCGATATGGCGATCGAATGAACATCTGAAAATGATACGTGATAGCGCCACGCCCCTATCGGAATGTTTTGCTGACCGAAGCAACGGAAAGCAATTGCGAGAAATAAAGTTGTCGCGTAAACCAGGATCGGATATTTCATTTCTTCCTGCTTTTCATTCCGTCGTTAAATGCTTTGCGATTTCTTGCCTCATACTGCCCTTGTTCTCCAAGCATCACCTGTTTGTCATTGTCGATTAACCTGTATGAAAACGAAGCAAGCTGCCCCGTTTGTGCGCAGATGGCGTGTACTTTTGTCACAAACTCAGCGATCGCCAGGAGATTCGGCATTTGCCCAAATGGTTTACCTTCAAAATCCATGTCGAGCCCGGCAACAATAACGCGTTTTCCCTGATTTGCCAGGGTATTACAAACGTCTACAATGGCTTCGTCAAAAAACTGCGCTTCATCGATACCTACGACGTCACTTTCGCCCGCAAGCAGAATAATATCGCTTGCGAAATTTACCGGTGTTGAGCGGATAGATCTTTCGTTGTGTGAAACAACATCCTGTTGATGGTAACGTGTGTCTATTACCGGTTTAAAAATTTCTACCTTTTGCTTCGCAATGATCGCACGATTCAGTCTGCGGATCAGCTCCTCCGTTTTACCTGAAAACATGCAGCCAGCGATCACCTCGATCCATCCTGATGGAGCTGACGAAGTTTTGGAGCCGAGATGAGGTTCGATAAACATGGCTGCAATTTAAGAACATCAATTTACACGCACATGATAAGTTTGTTATTCGCTGTAGGTAACGTGAGGAAGCTTGTATTCCTCCGGTGCCCGAATGAGGATATCGCCATTGGCAACCGCCTGGCACGTAAGCCGTTCATTTGCTTTCAATGCACCTATGTTCCGAAATCTCAGTTCAGCAACCGTCGCCTGATTGAGATGTTCGTCTCCAGAGACAATGATCGCCTTACAGCTCGTGCAACGGCCTTTTCCGCCACAGGCGTGCATCCAATCGATACGGTTTTCATGCAGCGTCTTTAGCACGGTTTTTTCGATGCTTTCTGCTTCAATGATCTTCCCGTAAAGGTTTTCGATGGTGATTTTCGGCATGGCCAAAACGACTTTTAATATGTACTTTCGGTCAATAATTATATTATTGTCAATTAAGTCATAAATCCTTAGAGGTTGAATAATGGACGAAAAGATTAGTCTTGAAGCAATAGCCCTTTACGGTGATGCGTACGCCGAGAAAATATTAAAGAATTTTTTCGCATCGCGGGATCAGATCATGGGTAAGGAAATCCTGTCACTTTCAAATGTTCAGCAAGTGAACATGTTTGTGATTCGCGAGATATTCAGGTCGTGGAAAGAGGAAGCGCGGAAACAAAAGAGTGTCTATTTCGATAACGATCATCCCGAAGTGAAGGAAGCGCTGCAGAATTACATGACAGTTGTTTCAAATCACATTCTGGTAGACCAAACCTACTTTGCTCCAATACTGAAAAAAGCTGTAAGTCAAAGCCTGTTGGTCATCTTTAACCCGTATGATTTTTTCTCAATGATCATCACCGGGAAAAACAATAAGCTTGATGTCGCGGCTTTTCGTGAAGACCTGAAGTACCTCAAGGTAAACAAGGCGCCGCTTGAGCGGATGCTTGAAAAACTGGACGAAAAAGGTACCACTGAATTAGCGGGGAACGAGGCATTTGCTATCCTCGATCACATCCTGGAAGAGGTGAACTTTACACCGGAAGATGTAGAAGGTTACATCCTGCGTTTCTCCGAAGTTGTACCGCTAAACGCCGAGCGATTTTACATTCCGAACCAAAATGCAGCCGCGCAGCCACCGCGCGAAAAACCGCCAGTCAAAAACCCTGCGACAACAGAGGATACCTCGGTGAATGCACAGCAAAACTCAAATCGTGAAGCCGCTGTGATGGATAATATTACCCGTATTTCAAAAATCAAGGAAAGCCTTTCCATCAATCAGAAATTTATGTTCACAAAGGTTCTGTTCTATGGAGATTTCGATTCTTTCAGCCGTGCGATCGATGACCTGGATCAGCTAAACGATCTCCCGTCAGCGCTCAACTATCTTGAAGGGCATTCGGCAGCCTGGGATCGCGACAGCAAAGAGTTCCACGAGTTTATGGAGCTGGTGGAAAAGCGTTTCAGCTAGGATCATAGTATTTGTTACAACCGCTGAAGTACCTGCATCCTGTGCGCATCCAGTTTGATCAGGATGAAAAGCAGGACAGTGAAGGCCCAGAGCGACGAACCTCCGTAACTGAAGAATGGAAGCGGGATTCCGATCACGGGAAACAGCCCTATCGTCATGCCGATATTCACGGCAAAGTGGAAAAATAAAATACATGCAACGGCATAGCCGTACGCCCGTGCAAACCGGTGCTTTTGTCGTTCGGCCAGGAATATAACACGGAACATCAGCGCAATAAAAAGTGTGATCGTCACGAGACTTCCGAGCCAGCCGTGCTCCTCACCGATCGTACAGAATATAAAATCGGTACTCTGTTCAGGAACAAAATCAAACTTGGTTTGTGTGCCTTGAAGAAATCCTTTTCCGAAGAACCTTCCGCTGCCAATGGCAATTTTCGACTGCGTTACGTTCCAACCGTAACCCAATGGATCGGCATCTGGATTAAGCATTGAAATGACTCGTTTCTGGTGGTGGACTTCCAGCAGATTATTAAAGATAAACTCAACACTGGAAATCGTGAAAGCAAGAACGATTGCTCCCAGGGTGATAACCGCTAAGCGCTTGAATCTTTTTTTGCGGTTCAGATACATTGCAAAACCCCAGATGATGCCGATGGCACCAAACAATACCCAGTTGTTTTCAACCAGCAACGTGAGAATAAAAATAATTGCCATTCCAATGCCGACGAGCAACAAAAATGGAGACATGCCTTCGCGGTAAAAAACCAATAAAAAAATAACGAACACCATTGCCGTTCCATAATCTTTCTGGAGAAGGATCAGCATGATGGGAGCACCGATCATCGCAAACAAAATGATTTGGTTGCGCAGGTTGTCCATGCGAAAACCAATTGTACCCACAAATTTCGCAACAGCCAGCGCGGTGGCGAACTTGGCAAACTCGGATGGCTGCACGCCAAACGATCCGATCCCAAGCCATGATCTGTTTCCACCAACTTCTTTTCCTATGATCGGAACCAATAGCAACACAAAGAGGACAGCTCCATAAATGATATATGCGAACGTCTCGTAAAACTGTCTGTCGATAATGAGAATGGCGCTTACGATCACCAGTGCGGTGACAATAAATACGAGCTGGCGAAACGAGTTAAGATTGGAGTCAATGATCGACTGACCTTCTTCGAAAGTTACGGCATAGATATTCAGCCAGCCCATTAAAACGAGCGCAAAGTATATCCCAACCGTTACCCAGTCGATACTTTGTGTTTTTATATTGTCTTCTCTTCTCAGCATCTAACTCAATCCAAAAACTTTCCTCGTAAAACATAATCCTGAACTTGTGGACGACGTGTTTCGCCATACAAGTACTTTTCGATCATCAGGCTGGCAATCGATGCTGCAGCACGCGCGCCCTGTCCCGAATACTCAACGTATACCGAGACAGCAATCTTCGGATCATCCTTTGGCGCAAAGGCAATGAAAACCGAGTGGTCAGGCCGCGGTTCATTTTGAACGGATCCGGTTTTTCCACACACGATGATGTCTTTCAGTTTTGCGCGGTATTGTCCCGTTCCTGATTCAACCACGGCCTGCATCGCGTCAATGGCGATATTAAAATTCTCGGCCTCGATGGTCGTATAGTGTTTTTCCAAATATTCCGGTAATGGCTTTCCGTTGTCACCGATTGCTTTCACGAGGTGTGGTGTGATGTAGTAACCGCGGTTAGCCACCGTTGCAGCAAAGTTTGCCATCTGTAGCGGGACAACCAGATTTTCACCTTCACCAATGGCGATCGAATAAATGTTCGAGAATTTCCATGGTCGTCCACGGTACGCTTTGTCGTAAAACGCCGGACTTGGAACGAGACCACCTTTTTCATTTGGCAAGTCTATTCCAAGACGCGAACCAAAACCGAAGCTTCGGATGTGACGGCTCCATTCTTCAAGACCGATGCGGGTGTCATCAAAAGGATTATCTGACTTACCCTGGTTGACCATTCTGCGAAGAACGTTGTGAAAATAAGGGTTGCACGAATGTGTGATCGCTCCGCGAAGATCTTCGTTCGAATGTGGACCGTGGCATCCGATAATGGAACGGTCACAGCGCACCCGTGTCTCCGGCGTGATTACACCTTGCTGCAATGCGACCATCGCCTGAGCAATCTTGAAAATAGAACCTGGACGATATTGCGCCATGAGCGGCCGGTTAAACAACGGCTTGTTTGTGTCGTTGCTGATGAGTTTAAAGTTCGAGCTGTAATTTCTTCCCGTAAGAAGCGTCGGGTCGTAGGTTGGGCCTGAAACCATAGAAAGGATTTCACCCGTTGCTGGTTCGATCGCTATGATACTCCCGGCTTTGCCGCGGAACAAAAATTCTCCATACTCCTGAAGCTCTTTATCGATCGTGCATTGCAGATTCTTTCCCGGCACTGAAAGCGTATCCCATTCGCCATCTTTGAATGATCCCTTCTCAAGACCCGCAACATCACGAAGTTTATAACGAACGCCGCGCTGGCCTCTTAACTGTTTTTCGTAGAACGCTTCTATTCCGCTTTGGCCGATGTAGTCACCCTGCTGATAAAAGCCGCTGGTATCATTGTCGAGTTGGTTTTTCGAGATCTGGCTGACGTACCCGAAGGCATTCGCCATAATATTGCTGGTGTAGGCGCGCGTGCTACGAGCCTGAATGTAGAAACCGGGAAACTCGTCGATGTTGTCCTGGATCCTGGCAAAGTCGAGATTTGAAAGCTGTGAAATGAAAACCGTGGGCTTTACGGGAGAATATTCACGTTTTGCCCGAAGCTCTTTGAACTTCTGCCGCAGGTCTTCGATGGTCATGGAGAACACCTCGCAGAATCTCGCCGAGTCAAGTGTCTTCACTTCCTTGCGGATAATCTGCAGATCGAACTCGGGTGTGTTGTACACCAGGATCTTTCCGTTTCGGTCGTAGATAAGACCGCGAACGGGATAGTCGACCTGCTTGAGAATGGCATTGCTGTCCGCAAGATCTTTGTATTTGCGATCCACCACCTGGATAAAGAAAAGCTTGATCAGGAAGATCACCGCCACGAGGACAAATGCGATTTGGATGACTTCTCTTCTACCTTCGTTCATGGTGTTGAAACGTGCCGGCTAAGTTTTAGAAAAAAATGAATTGAGAGATAAATCTAACGATATCTACCGCTAGGAAACAAGAACTGTACTATAACAGTGACCACCGTAGTAAAGATCGCGCTTGTAATAATTTTCCACAGTGTAAACCAAAACATATCAAACCCGCCGGCTTCGATGTAAAACAATACAGCGTGATGAACGAAGACAAGTGGGAATGTATAGATCAGAAACCACTGAATACCATTTGTTGCGATCGACGGCGTCGCGCTGCTGTCATACCCTCCCTGCGGCGTGATGGCGCTCAAATAATAGTTTCGCAGGTACATGACGAACACACACGCGGCTGCATGCAGGCCAAGGCTGTCATAAAACATATCGATGCTAATACCCATGATCAAGCCGATCATCATCAATAATAGATTGTTCGTATCTACGGGAAGGAAAAACAAGTATGCGACATACAGGAAACAAAATGCTGTATTAAACATCACAATATTCTTCAGGATCAATACCTGATATAACAGGTAAATGAAGAACGAAATGACCTGTATGATTTTGTCTCTAGTCATTCGCTTCTAAAAAAGGGGCTTCCAAAGAATCAAGTTCATGTTTGAGGTCGTTGCGTACCACTTCCACATACGACAGTTTTCTGAAATCGTGTGAGAGCTTTACCGTCAGATCATAAAACAGCGTTTCATTCTTTGTGACATCTGAAATAACGCCAACCATTACGCCTGACGGATACACCGCATTATAGCCGGATGTAACGACTGTGTCACCAATTACCGGAAGAACATGGGTCGGTACATATTTAAGTTTCAAATAATCCGGATCGCGACCATCCCATTGCATTGTTCCGAAGTACCCCGTTCTTTTCAGCAGCACGGAGACCTGAACATCAATGTGTAACAGCGACGTGACCACACTGTAATGTTTCGAGACACTTTTCACTTTTCCTACAATACCCAATGGGCTGATCACAGCCATACCCGGCGCTATGCTGTCGAGCTCGCCTCGGTTAATGGTCAGATAATTGGTAAAACGGTGAACTGTATTCGCAACCACCTTGGCACTCACAAAATCATACTGGCTGATGACAGCCGAATCAAGCGGCGATGTCAAAGAAGATGAATCGGATTGAAAAACGCTTCCTTGCCTGTACTTCGAAAGCTTTCCGCGAAGCATCGCGTTCTCTTCGGCTAACGTAGTGTTAATGTTACGTAACAGAAAGTACTCGCGAACGCCTTGAGAGACGTTATTGAGCGCGGCGATTGTGCTATTCGATGAGTTAAAGAACTGCGCGCCCTGATACTGATTATTCTCAATAATCATCCAAGCGCAAACAACTTCCAGAATTAAAAAAGTGAAAAAGGCCCGGTATTGGTAAAAGAAATAAAAGAGCCGTTCCATCGAAATCTTAGCTCATCAAAACAGCCCTGAATTTTTCAATATTCTTCAATACAGCGCCAGTACCCCTTACAACCGCTCTCAAAGGATCTTCGGCAACGTGAATCGGAAGCTTCGTTTTTAAGGCGAGTCTCTTATCAAGACCTCTTAATAATGCTCCGCCACCGGTAAGGTAAATACCGCGCTCGTAAATGTCGGCAGACAATTCAGGAGGTGAAGTTTCAAGCGCCTTCAGAACTGCTTCTTCAAGTTTGGAAACAGATTTATCCAACGCGAAGGCTACTTCTGAATATGAAATCTTGATTGTTTTCGGAATTCCTGTCATCAGATCGCGGCCGCGGATCTCGTAATCGTCTGGCCCGTCATCAAGCTCCGTTAATGCGGAACCAACCTCGATCTTTACTTTCTCGGCTGAACGTTCACCGATCAACAGGTTGTGCTGACGACGCATATAGTCAAGGATGTCGCGGTTGAAAGTGTCTCCGGCTACACGGATGGATTGGTCACAAACAATTCCCGATAGGGCGATTACGGCTATGTCGGTTGTTCCTCCGCCGATATCGACGATCATGTTACCAACAGGCATCTCGATGTCAATTCCTGTTCCGATTGCCGCGGCTATAGGTTCGTAGACCATGTAAACTTCCTTTGCTCCGGCATGCTCAGCTGAATCGCGAACGGCACGTTTCTCTACTTCTGTGATCCCGGAAGGAATACAAATCACCATGCGGTATGATGGTGGAAACATCCGCTTGCTGGAATCAATCAACTTGATCAACCCACGGATCATCATCTCTGCGGCCTGGAAATCCGCGATGACGCCTTCCTTCAGCGGTCGAATGGTCTTGATGTGCTCGTGGGTTTTTTCGTGCATCTGCATTGCCTCGCGGCCAATAGCAAGCACCTTGTTATTCACCCTGTCCATGGCAATGATGGAAGGCTCATCTACAACAATCTTGTCACGGTATATGATCAGCGTATTGGCAGTGCCCAGGTCCATCGCAATATCGCTGGTGAAGAAGTCAAAAAATCCCATTGAGTTAAGGAGGCTAAAAGTGAGTTAATTATGATCGCACGAAATTACATAAATAATGTATTCGTAAAGTAGTCCAATTAGAGTAAAAAACTTACAATACGAGGCGTACTTGTGGGTTAGCATCTTACCTCCAAAAATGTCGACTTATCGACGCAGGCGTATTATCAACAAACCGCCAGCGCCTATGTCGGATTGGAGCTAGTGTTTAAAGTGACGCGTTCCGGTAAATACCATCGCCATACCGTGATTATCGCAAAAGGCAATTGAATCCTGATCTTTCACAGATCCGCCCGGTTGAATCACAGCTTCAATGCCGTGCTGGTGCGCAATCTCCACACAATCAGGAAAAGGGAAGAACGCATCGGACGCCATTACCGCACCTTGCAGCTTAAAGCCAAAAGCGGCCGCCTTTTCGATCGCTTGTTTCAACGCGTCCACACGTGATGTCTGACCAACGCCACTTGCCAGCAGCTGACCGTCGACAGCCAGAATGATTGTATTGGATTTGGTATGCTTGCAAATCTTGCTGGCAAACAACAAGGCGTCAGTCTGCTTATCAGCTGGCGATTTTTTCGTAACCGTCTTTAGATCGTGCCGGGAATCTGTTTTCAAATCCAGATCCTGCTCAATAACACCATTGAGAATGCTTTTGAACTGCTTTGTTGCATGCAGCGGTTGTTTTTGCAGCAGGAGCATCCGGTTCTTTTTACTCTTCAGCAGCTCAAGTGCGTCGGCATTATATGACGGTGCGATCAGGATCTCGAAGAAAAGCTTATTGATGTCTTCAGCTGCAGCCCGATCAATTGTCTTGTTCGTAGCGAGTACGCCGCCAAAAGCCGAGATTGTATCAGCCTGGAAAGCCTTCGAATACGCTTCTTTCACCGACGTCCCCGTAGCAACGCCACATGCATTTGTATGCTTGATGATCACAAAAGCTGTCTCACCTTCAAATTCCTTTACCAGATTGACAGCAGCATCAACGTCAACAAGGTTGTTATACGAAAGCTCTTTGCCGTTTAGTTGTTCAAACAACGAATCGAGGTCACCATAGTAACTACCGCGTTGATGCGGGTTCTCACCGTATCGAAGTGTCCGTCCTTGTTGATGACTCTGTTTGAAAACAGGAATGTCGAGTCCTGTATTGAAGTAGGTAAAAATTGCAGTATCGTAGTGCGATGTTACATCGAAGGCCATGGCCGCAAATCGCCTTCTGTCATTGATGTCTGAAGAACATTGCTTTTCCTCGAGTAACTGAAGTAGCGATCCATACTGATTTCTGGAAGATACGATCAACACATCGTTGAAGTTTTTAGCCGCGCCACGAATCAACGAAATTCCTCCGATGTCAATTTTTTCGATAATCTCCTCGTCGCTTCCGCCTTTCGCAACTGTTTCTTCAAAAGGATAAAGATCGACGATGACAAGATCGATCGGTGCTATCTTATATTCTCCTGCCTGTTTCTGATCGCCTGAATCCTGGCGGCGGTATAATATCCCACCGAAGATGGTTGGGTGTAACGTCTTCACCCGGCCTCCGAAAATTGACGGATACCCTGTCAGGTCTTCAACAGCTGTTACTTTATAGCCAAGCTTCTGAATAAAATCCTGCGTTCCACCGGTAGAGACGAACTCGACGCCGGATGCGGCCAGTTTATGAATGATGGGTTCGAGATTGTCTTTGTAGAAAACAGAAATTAAAGCGCGTGAAATCTTATGGTTTGCCATCGGGGTTATGGATGTAAAAGCGTAATTAATTTAATCCGGCCTGGTAGTCATTCTCCTCGTACTGCTCTGATTCGATTGTGAACTCGTCGCCGTCCATATAAGCGGGGAAGCGGTCGCGGAACGCGTGAAGGGAGTTCGCGCTGAGTTCCAGCGTTTTTGTTACCTCCGTTCCCTCATTCATGAAAATCACATCGCCTTTCGGACTAATGATTGAAGAGTGACCATTATGCTCAATGCCGGTTCCATCCTGTCCGATGCGATTGACGCCCACCACATAACTAAGGTTTTCAATCGCGCGGGCTTTCAAGAGCGTATCCCAGGCATCGATGCGGGTTGTTGGCCAGTTTGCAACATATACCCCCAGATCGTAATTCATTCTTCTGGAATTAAAATCCCATTTATTGCGACTCCATACAGGGAACCGGAGGTCGTAACACACTAAAGGACAAATTCTCCAGCCCTTCCACGTGCCGATCAACAGGCTCTCACCTGACGTATAGGTTTTATGCTCTTGCGCCATTCTGAAAAGATGACGCTTATCGTAAGTCTTGAAAACACCATTTGGCTCCATCCACAGCAGCCGGTTGTAGAAACGTTCGTGAACGGTAACAATATAGCTTCCGAGGATCAGCGCACCGGTCTGGTCTGCCATCTGCTTCATCCACTTGAACGTACGCATGTTCATGTGTTCGGCATATTTCGAAGCTGCCATTGTGAAGCCTGTTGTGAACATCTCAGGAAGGACGATGACATCAGTTGAGTTTCCGATTTGCCAGATTTTTTCTTCAAACATGGCCAGATTGGCCTCGATATCTTCCCAATGAAGGTCTGACTGGACGAGTGAAATTTTGAGATCCTGCATATCTGTAGTGGTTTTCCCATCTTCAGGAATGCTTAATTAGCACGAATGGGATCGCAAAGAAACGGAATGAGGGGCAAAATGTCTAATAAACTTTACCCGACAACGTTAACAACTGCCTCGAAATCAAATTCCACGGAGGATTTCGGCAGCTTTTTCCAGCGTCTCCTCTTTTTTCGCAAAACAGAACCGGAGTAATCGATTATCAGTCTTATCGTGGTAAAAAACGGACAGGGGGATGGTTGCCAGCTTCAACTCCCTGGTTAATTGTTCGGCCACCGCTACATCTGCCTTGTCAGAAAAGTTCTCGAATGACATGAGCTGAAAATATGAGCCATGGCAAGGGAGAGGCTTAAACGAGGTACCCTGAATTCGTTCCAGGAAAAAATCGCGTTTACGCTGATAGAACCGCGAAAGTTGTTCGTAGTGATCGGGTGTCTTGAGGTAAGTAGCAAGGGCCCACTGCATCGGTGTGTTCACACTGAATACAATGAACTGATGACATTTACGTATTTCAGCTGTCAGCTTTTCCGGCGCTATGATGTAACCGCATTTCCATCCGGTTGCATGAAATGTTTTTCCAAACGAATAGACCGCCATGCTTCTTTCCGCAAGCGAAGCGGTAGAGAGCACGGTTTTGTGAGCGCGCTGATCGAAGAGAATTCTTTCGTACACTTCATCGCTCAGAACGTAAATGTCATGGCGCATGGTGATCTCTGCCAGCGTACTCAGATCCTCATCCGAAAGTACCGTACCGGTTGGGTTGTGCGGCGTGTTGATGATGATGAGCCTGGTTTTTTCGTTGATGCTGTCCTTCACGAGATCCCAGTCAACGGAAAATCCGGGATACGTGAGATTGATACGCACGGCAACGCCACCGTTCAGCCTGATCGCGGGCTCGTATGAATCGTAGGCCGGGTCAAAAATTATCACTTCATCACCGGGCTTTACCACGGCAGAGATGCAGGCATGAATTGCCTGTGTTGCACCAGCGGTAATCGTGATGTTGTTTTCGGCGCTTACTTTAAGATGATACGTTTTCTCCACCACCTCGGCAATTGCCTCGCGCAACCCAAGGACACCTGGCATCGGTGCATATTGGTTGTGTCCTTCAAGCATGTAGCGATGCACGAGCTCAATCAGTTTTTCATCGACAGGAAAATCCGGAAACCCTTGCGAAAGATTGATTGCACCATGTTCCATTGCCATCTTCGACATGACAGCAAAGATGCTGGTACCAACTTCGGGAAGGCGGGAGTAGAGATTCGGACGTTGATGCTGAGTTGTTTCCAACGAATTGGATTTATGGGACTGCATTCGCACAACAATTTCGTTGTGTATCGAGTACTAATGTAATCAATTATCTGCCTGGCGCTGAAATGCGATACTCTGTATCGACCTTTCCTTTCGAGATATCGGAAAGCTTTCCTTTCAACAAACGCTTCTTCAGCGATGGAAGGTAATCGACGAATAGCTTTCCTTCGATGTGATCGTATTCATGTTGTATGATGCGTGCCTTCATGCCGTCATACGACTCTTCCTTCAGATTCCAGTTTTCATCGTAGTAACGAATGCGAAGATTTTCCTTACGGGAAATTTTCTCGCGAATGTTTGGAATGCTCAGACAACCTTCTTCAAAATCCCAAGGTGTTCCGGTTTCTTCGAGAATGGTTGGATTGATGAATGCTTTTTTGAATTCCTCCATGCCAGGCTCTTCGTCAAGGCTTGTTCCATCCACGACAAAAAGCCGAATGCTTTTGCCTATCTGCGGAGCCGCAAGCCCGATACCATTCGCAGCATGCATGGTCTCCATCATATCGTCGATCAGCGGCTGAATGTCGGTGCCGGGTTCGATATCTTTTGCCCGTTGGCGCAACACCGGGTCGCCATACATTACTATCGGATAAATCATGGCGTAAAAATAATCATCGGGTTTAAATTACTGAGTGTGAAACGGGTAATCTGCGCTACTATTTCAGCTGTTTCATAAAATCCTGTAGGATAATGGTGGCGCTCACCTTGTCGATATTACCTTTTTGCTGCCGGTCTTTCTTTTTCATTCCCCCTTCGATCAACGCCCGCTGTGCCATAGAGCTTGTAAATCGCTCGTCGACCAGGTGTAGCGGTTTCTCTGGAAAAGTTGTCTCAAGGATTAGCGCAAACTTTCGGACTTCGGGCGCAATCTGTGAATCCTCGTTCTTTAAGGTTTTAGGCATTCCCATCACAAACTCGTCCACGGTTTCACGCGTGCAATATTGTTTCAGAAAATTAATCAGCTGATCTGTTGCCACAGTTTCTAACGGCGTCGCGATAATGCGCAATGGATCTGATACGGCAATACCAGTTCTTTTCAGGCCGTAGTCAATAGCAAGGATTCGTCCCATGAACCGGACTTAATTCATTTTGGATTTTTCGAAGAAGTCCTCACGAACTTTCGCCTCAAGCGCCATCGCCTTTGGGAAAAGGATTTCATTTTCAAGACGGGCATGTGCGATCAGACTCTTTTCGAACTGTTTGAGCTCGTGGTAAATTACTTTTACGTGAAGTGGTGTATTGGGGATAGTGTAATAATCTTTCGTGATCTTTCGGATACCTTCCATTTCATCATCGTGGCATTCGTGTTCCATCGCGAATTTCCGCACGGAATGACTCTCCATCATATAGAAAAGCTTGCCGGGTTTGTATTCTCCGTGTGACGCGCGATCCAATGCGCGGATGTAATGAAAAAGCGTGTCTTCCTCTTCGTAAATGTGTGCGATAAAATCTTCGACAAACAATGGGAAAACCAGTTTGAGATCACGTTCTACCTGAACATAATTTTCACTGCTTGCGCGGAAATTTTCGACGAGGCGCGCTATGTACGGTAATTTGTGTTTGATGAAAATGAAATGCGCATGCTTCAGATATTCAATAATGAGATCAATCGGATAACTGATCAGCGGCAGATCGGTTTCAGTGAGATGAGAAGAGGGAGATTCCAGTTCCCGGATCACCTGGTCGGTTCTAATGCCCATCTTATGACAAACCTGGTCGAGGGTAAGCTCTGAATATTCGTAAAAACGAATCCCAAAATAGAACAAAACATATGCATGCACGTAGTTTTGATCTACCAGTTCAGCGATCCGCGTATCTTTTATTGATGCCTTACCCATTGGTTCAGTAAATATAGAGATAACCCGCTGGAAAAATATACGGTTTCACTTAAAAGGGTATGCCCGCTTGCGTAATTTTGGCGTTTTTAAAAAACCGTTTTGCACAATATTTGCCAAACGTATAATCGACTTCGACCGGATAGCCAACTATTATCGTTTTGGATTCGTTAAAAAGCAAGTAAAATGCACCTTGATCATTTGATATGAGTGAAAATTCCAGATACCATGTTCGTTTACCAATCGTTTTATGCATCGGCCTTGCTGCCGGCATTTTTGTTGGTGCAACATTCAGCAGCAGTAGTACAAGCCTCCGTAATAACGACGTTAATGCCGACATTCAGCGGTTTCGCGATGTTGTTACACAAATCAAAGACGAATATGTCGACACGGTAAACACGACCGATCTGGTAAATGACGCCATTCAACACATGCTTCACCGCCTCGATCCGCATTCTTCATTCATCACAGCGTCGGATCGCATCATCGCAAATGAAGACTTGCGAGGTAACTTCGATGGTATCGGAATCGAATTCAACATTTTCAACGATACCATCGTTGTCGTTACTCCATTGAGTGGTGGCCCTTCCGAAGCATTGGGCATTATGTCCGGCGACAAAATCATTACAGTTGATGGCAAGAATATGGCCGGTGTAGATGTTTCGACCACCGACGTTACAAAAGCGCTGAAAGGACCACGCGGAACAGAAGTGAAGGTAACAATCATGCGTGGCTCCAAAACCATCGATTATACGATCATTCGCGATAAGATTCCGCAATATTCTGTTGATGTTTCATATATGGTCGATGACGAAACCGGATACATTAAAGTAAACCGGTTCGCTGCTACTACGTATGATGAATTCAAAGAGGCACTTACCGGGCTAAAATCGAAAGGCATGAAACGATTGATCCTCGATCTGCAAGGCAACCCGGGTGGTTACATGAACATGGCGATTGAAATGGCTGATGAATTTCTGCCGGAAGGACAAAAAATCGTATCACAAAAAGGAAAGGAACGGAAGTATAATGCAGAAGCTTCCTCGACCAGCAAGGGGGAATTCGAAAAAGGTGATTTGATCGTACTTGTCAACGAAGGAAGCGCGTCGGCCTCTGAAATTCTTGCAGGTGCTTTACAGGACAATGACCGTGCTTTGCTTGTTGGCAGAAGAAGTTTTGGGAAAGGACTTGTTCAATCACCATTCGATTTATCGGACGGGTCAGAACTTCGATTAACGATTTCAAGATACTATACACCAAGTGGACGGTCGATCCAGAAGCCTTACGAAGATGGAGAAGAATATTCGCGTGATATGATCAGTCGTTACAATCATGGTGAATTCTTTCACGCCGACAGCATCAAGTTTGTCGACTCCCTGAAATATCTGACCATGAATGGTCGCACGGTTTACGGTGGAGGTGGTATTATGCCGGATTATTTTGTGCCGCTTGATACAACGTTGAACAGTCATTACCTCAATGAACTATACACATCAACCGCTATCCAGGAGTACACCTTCAATTACGCCGAGAACCATAAAGAAGAACTGGAAAAGCAAGGCTATGAACAATACCTGAATGGATTTAATGTTACAGATGCGATGCTTAGCGAACTGGCGCGTGTCGGACAGCGTAACAAGGTAAAGCCAGACTACAAGGAACTGAAGAAAAAGAAAGAACTTTTCCAGATACACGTGAAAGCGCAGATCGCGCGAAAGATCTGGGGCAACAAAGGGTTCTATCCTGTGTTCAACGAGACGAATGAAGTGTTAATGAACGCGCTCAAGCTATTCGACCGCATACCGGAAACAGGCGACAGAAGTGATATGTAATCTTTTTGAGTGAGCGGACCTGATAAAAGCAAAAGGTGGTTTAACCCGTTGAGGTTAAACCACCTTTTTTTATGCTTTGAAATTCAGGATTGCCTTTTCAATGATATCGCAGCACTCATGAATTTGCTCTTCCGTAATAACCAACGGAGGCGCTAAACGTATGATGTTGCCGTGCGTTGGTTTTGCAAGCAATCCATTCTTTGCGAAATCAAGGCACAAGTTCCACGCTGTTTCGCTTTCAGATGAATCGTTAATAACGATCGCGTTTAGTAATCCTTTTCCGCGTACAAGCTTTACCAGCGAAGATTTTTTCGCAAGGGTTGTCATTCTGTCGCGGAATACTTTACCAAGGCGTTCTGCATTGTCCGCAAGCTTTTCATCGCGCACAACCTGAAGGGATGCCATACACACCGCTGCAGAAAGCGGATTGCCACCGAAGGTTGAACCATGCTCTCCTGGTTTGAGGAGCATCATGATTTCATCGTCGGCGAGAACGCATGATATCGGTAGCACGCCTCCGGAGAGGGCTTTACCGAGAATGAGAAGATCTGCACGTACGCCTTCATGATCAGACGCGAGCATTTTCCCCGTTCTTGCAATACCTGTCTGGATCTCGTCCATCATCAACAGGACATTATGTTTTTTACAAAGCGCTGCCGCAGCTTTCAGATAGCCTTCCTGCGGAACATAAACCCCTGCTTCGCCCTGGATAGGCTCGATCCACAATCCGCATACATTTGGATTAGCAAGCGCTTGTTCGATCGCTGATACATCGTCGTATGGAATGATCTGGAATCCCGGCATAAACGGTCCGAACCCTTTTCGAGCAGTGGTATCAGTTGATGCGGAAATGATTGTTGTTGTTCTGCCGTGGAAATTTTTTTCGACAGCAACGATCACCGCTTTATCATCAGGAATTCCTTTTTTGAGATAGCCCCATTTTCGCGCAAGCTTGATCGCGGTTTCATTTGCTTCGGCACCGCTGTTCATGAACAATGACTTCTGGTAGCCGAATGTTTCGCAGATAAATTTCTCAGCCAATCCAAGCTTATCATTATAAAATGCGCGCGAGGTAAGCGTTAGTTCATTTGCCTGCTCTATTAATGCGTTAATAATTCGTGGATGACAATGACCCTGGTTCACCGCACTATAGGCGGATAGAAAATCGTAATAACGCTTTCCTTCGATATCCCAAAGAAAAACGCCATCACCCTTGTTCAAAACTACTGGTAACGGATGGTAGTTATGTGCCCCATACTTATCCTCAAGTTCAATTGCCGCCTGGCTCGATGTAATCATGTCTACCATATTCGTTTTGTTTTGCATACGTGTGCAAATTTACCAAAATCCCGTTTTTGTTTTGTGTGTTTGCCAGAGTTTGTACATCTGGTATGTACGAATCCTCTTAAAAGTGTTATGGTGAGCGGTTTCGTTTTCCGTCATTTATTTAGAACTTCCCGCAGTTTTTTGAGATGAAATACGAAAACACACTACAGTTTGCCCGCGCACTAGATCGCGATGATCCGTTAAAAAAATTCCGTTCGCAGTTTTATATTCCAAAGATAGACGGGAAAACCTCGATCTATTTTACAGGCAATTCACTTGGACTGCAACCGAAAAATGTCGCGCGTTTTGTTAACGAAGAGCTCGAAGACTGGGCGAAGCTCGGTGTTGAAGGACATGTGCATTCCAGACGCCCGTGGGTACGTTACCAGAATTTCACGAAGAAAGCGCTTGCGAAAATTGTAGGGGCGAAGCCCATCGAAGTAGTGGCGATGAATCAACTTACCGTCAATCTTCATTTATTGATGTTGAGCTTTTATCGTCCGACGCAACAGCGGTACAAGATCATCACTGAAAAAGGTGCTTTCTCTTCTGATCAGTATGCCTTTGAGTCACAGATTAAATTTCATAACCTCGCCCCGGATCAATGTCTCGTCGAGGTACAAGCGCGTGATGGTGAGACTGTTTTGCGTACGGAAGATATTCTTCGCGTGATCGATGAACATCGTGAGTCTGTCGCGTTGGTGATCTTTGGCGGTGTGCAATATTACACTGGTCAGTTTTTCGATATTCAGGCGATCACGAAAGCAGGTCATGATGC
>DASPJN010000135.1:0-36958 GCA_035628595.1 Chryseosolibacter sp. | reverse complement strand
CGTGGTTGAGCAATTCAAAGTTGAAGGCATCCCGACAAAGTTCGTGCTCGACAAAAACGGACGGATTCGTTTCAAGTCAGTGGGCTATGAAGGAAGCGAAGACAAACTGATCAACGAACTGGATGCGATGATTGAAATGGCGTCGGTTGATAAGGGGTCATAAAGCAACTAACGAAAAGAGATAAAAAAAGAGATCAGGATATGCTGATCTCTTTTTGTTTGCAGATTCATTCACAATTACTTTCCCTGATAACGTCCCGCTGTGCTCAATCCCATACAGCGTCACGCTGCTTTCCCAAATAGAACTGAGCGCCGAGTACTGTTTTTGGTAATACCTAAAACTGATTGACAGCGCTCGATAATCGGTCGTCATCTTGAATGCGGCATTCTTTCAACGACCGACACGAAGACAGCGATACGTTGCGGGGTGTGCGGCACAAACCAGACGCTTGCGCCAACGCGATTACTTTCCCTGATAATTCGCCTTACGTTTTTCAAGAAATGCGTTCACCCCTTCTTTGTAGTCGTGGGTATTGCCTGCGATTTCCTGACAATACGCTTCATAATCGAGCATTTCGTCAAGTGTTGAGGTTGCCGACTTGTTCAACATCTTTTTAATCAAACCAATTGCTTTCGTAGGAGCCTTTGCATATTGGTCTGCGAGTTCCTTCACTGCCTGATCAAGTTCCGCAGCAGGAACGGCTTTGCTAATCAGTCCAAGTTGAGCAGCTTCAATTGCTTTGACTTTCGATCCGAGCGTACATAATTCAAACGCCTTTGCTGTACCCACGAGTCTTGGCAGGAAGAACGAAGACCCCGAATCAGGTACCAGCCCGATATTGATAAAAACCTCTATCAACGTCGCGTCTTCGGAGGCGAGAATCACATCACAGGCAAGCGCCATTGAACAACCTGCACCAGCAGCCACACCGTTAAGACGACAGATGATTGGCTTGGGAAGGTTTCTCATTGCCCGGATGATCGGGTTATATCGTTTATGCAATGAATCGAGAAATGATCTTTTTTCCTGTGTAGACGAAGCTTTCAAATCCTGGCCGGAACAAAATGCTTTCCCCTCCCCTGTGAGCACGACAACACGAACGTTTTCATCTTTCGCTACTGCTTTGAATGCATCCTGCAATTCAAAAGTGATCTCGTCGTTTAGCGCGTTATATACTTCGGGACGGTTTAGCGAAATCGTGGCTACACCATTTTCATTTTTGTAAAGCAGGAATTTGTAAGCTGACATATTATTGAAAAATAAAATACATACCACTGATACCGGTGGCAAGGCCGGCGATGCTACCCCACATTACTTCCTTCAACGAATGAACACCCGAGCGTACGCGCGCTGCCATGATAAAACCGGTAAGTACAATAAAGAGTAAAGTTGGCACGAAGAGCGTATTGACTTCCGTCAGTTTATTCAATGGGATCAGAATACCAATGATGCACCAGGCCACCATGCTATGGATACTGACCTTACTTACAAATGTGCACAACGTTGCCACGACAGCAAGCAGGTCGATGATGATCATGAACCTCATGAAATTATCATTGAGCCCGATGCGCGTCTTCGAATAAAAAAGGTAAGTGATAAAACAATAGACAAACGCGATGATGATGAACGGAAGGATCCGTTCCTGGCGCGTGAGCATGTGAAACGACCGGATCGCACCAAAGCTTCGCAGGATACCGATATTAAGAGCTGGCAATAGGAACGTGACAATGAAAATCAATCCGATAAATAACAAGTGAGAATCTGCGCTGATGGGTTCAAGTCCCGCGGGAAATGCGAATGCGAGAAATGTAAACAAGTACGTAGGCATCAGCAGCGGATGAAACAAGTACGAGAGTAAACGAGACCAGATCATGCGACGCTCAAATCTCCTTTCTTAATCTTGCCACAGGAATATTCAGCGTTTCGCGATATTTTGCGACGGTTCGCCTTGCAATGTTGTAACCTTTATCGTTGAGTATCTTTTCGAGCTTGTCATCGGAAAGCGGTTTGGTCTTGTCCTCCGCGTCAATAATATCCTTAATGATTTGTTTCACCTCACGGCTACTCACCTCTTCACCTGAATCGGTTGTGATTCCTTCCGAGAAAAAGTACTTGAGCTGAAAAATCCCAAAGTCTGTCTGCACTGCTTTACTGCTCGCCACACGTGACACCGTGGAAATATCCATGTTGATCATCCCGGCAATGTCTTTCAGGATCATGGGCTTCAGCTTCGTTTCGTCCCCTTCCAGAAAATACTCATACTGGAAATCGACAATAGCGCGCATGGTGCGGAGCAGGGTTTGCTGGCGTTGCTTAATGGCGTCGATGAACCACTTGGCTGCATCCAGTTTCTGCTTAACGAAAGACACAGCATCTTTCAGCTTCTTGTCTTTCTTATCACTCTTATCGTACGCTTTAAACATTTCAGTGTACGACCTGCTGATGCGAAGCTCCGGTGCATTGCGGCTGTTGAGCGCCAGTTCAAGCTTACCGTTGTTATTGGTGAGAATAAAATCCGGAATAATGTACTGGTTCTTCGCGTTGCTCCCAGTGTTACCACCTCCCGGTTTCGGATTCAGCTTCACGATAAGCTCCATTGCATCCCGAATGAAATCTTCATCTTCGGTATCAAGCTTCTTTTGAATTTTCTGATAATGCTTCTTTGTAAACTCGTCAAAACATTCTGATATGATCTTTTTCGAAACAGCCACATCGATGTCGTGGCCATTGTCCATACGATCGAGCTGTAGCAACAAACACTCTTGTAAGTTTCGGGCTGCGATGCCTGGAGGATCGAAGGTCTGAATTCGCTTAAGGATCGACTCAACTTCCTCCGGTGTTGTATCAATACCCTGTGAAAAAGCGAGATCGTTCACAATTGCTTCAAGCTCACGCCGGATGTACCCGTCCGTTTCAATGCTACCGATAAGTTGTTTACCAATCGCGTATTGGCGTTCATCAAGGCCAAGGAAATCCAGTTGGCTCATCAACTGCTCATGCAACGAAGTCGACATGGGTATTGGCATGTCCCGATCGTCATCATCGTCACCATCTCCCTGCATTTTGTAACCACTGTAATCGTCATCACGCAGGTAGTCTTTAATATCAATCTCTTCCTCGCTGCCCGAAGTCTGGTCAACTTCAGGCTCACTCTCGTTGCTGTCGGCCGATTCTTCAGATGCGTTATCCTCCCCTTCTTCCAACGCCGGATTTATTTCAAGTTCTTCTTCAATACGCGTTTCTAACTCGGCAGTCGGCACCTGCAACAGCTTAATAAACTGAATCTGCTGCGGTGATAGCTTTTGTTGTAACGACTGACTTAAACCAAGTTTTTGCATCTCCTGTATCTTAACCCTTATCTGTTGCAAATTTATTAATAATGACCAGTTAAAAAACCACTAAAGCGGCGTCAAAACACCATTTTCAGCGCTTCACTGGCAGCTTTTCCCGGGCATACATAAAATGTAACACAATAGGACGCCAAAAGGGTCGGAAGGAACCCAAAGCTGGTTTCAGGTTATGAAATTCGCGTAGATTTTTCGTTTTTTGCGAACCTTTTGAAGCACACTTAAAAGGAAAACGAATGTTAGCCATGAAGAGAATCAAGATCAAGGAATTACTGCAAAGCGAACCGAAAAGCCAGCAGGTACTGGTCCAGGGTTGGGTCAGAACGTTTAGAAACAATCAGTTCATTGCAATTAATGATGGATCTAGTATCAATAATATTCAGGCCGTTGTTGCGCTCAACTCCGTTGATGAAATCACATTGAAGCGGATCACAACGGGTGCGTGTGTCTCAGTTGAAGGCGAGCTGATACCATCTCCCGCAAAGGGACAAACCGTTGAACTCAAGGTTTCAAAAATTGAAATTCTCGGCGACAGTGATGCGGAGAAGTATCCATTACAGCCAAAAAAACATTCCCTTGAATTCCTGCGTGAAATTGCGCACCTGCGTTCACGCACAAACACGTTCGGAGCAGTGATGCGCGTACGGCACGCGATGGCCTTCGCGGTGCATAAGTTTTTCAATGATCGCGGATTTTTTTACATCCACACACCGGTGATCACAGGTTCGGATGCGGAAGGCGCCGGCGCGATGTTCCGCGTGACAACGCTTGATCCGCACAACCCGCCGAAAGACGAAAACGGAAAGATCGATTACAAAGAAGACTTCTTCGGACGCGAGACGAACCTCACTGTATCCGGCCAGCTTGAAGGAGAAACATACGCGCTAGCATTGGGCGATATCTATACGTTCGGACCGACATTCCGCGCTGAGAATTCAAACACGACGCGACACCTCGCGGAATTCTGGATGATCGAACCGGAGATGGCGTTCTATGATCTGCAGGATAACATGCAGCTAGCGCAGGAGTTTCTCCAGTTTCTTGTTCGGTATGCACTTGAGAACTGTAGCGAGGATCTTGAATTCCTGAATAAACGTGCACAGGAAGAAGAGCAAAGCAAACCACAGGATCAGCGCAGTGAACTTGGGTTGATCGACAGACTGAAATTTGTTGCCGATAATGACTTCCAACGGTTGAGCTACACGGAAGCAATAGATATCCTGAAGAACAGCACACCAAATAAGAAGAAGAAGTTTCAATACGTGATTGAAAACTGGGGCAGCGATCTCCAGTCGGAACACGAACGTTTCCTTGTTGAAAAACATTTCAAGAAGCCAGTTGTACTGTATAACTACCCTGCCGAGATCAAGTCGTTTTACATGCGTCAGAATGAAGACGGGAAAACAGTTGCCGCCATGGACGTACTGTTTCCCGGAATCGGTGAGATCATCGGTGGTTCACAGCGCGAAGAACGGTATGACCGTTTGCTGAAACGTGTGAACGAACTTGGCCTTCCAGAAAAAGATCTGTGGTGGTATATGGAGCTTCGCAAGTTCGGCTCGGCGCCGCACAGCGGTTTCGGTCTTGGCTTTGAAAGGCTCATTCTTTTCGTAACCGGAATGACGAATATTCGTGATGTGATTCCTTATCCAAGATATCCGGGGAATGCAGAGTTTTAAGATTGAAATCGATTAGCCACTGCAAAGCCGCAAGGACACAAAGCAATATTACGGAACACTGAATTGTATTCGTCGGCGCGAACAATTAATCAGAGTAACAACTAGAAAACGTCTGCTTACTCAGTCAACTTGTTACTTTTCTTTTGCTTGCCCAAAAGAAAGGTAACCAAAAGAAAAGTGCACCACGAAAAAGACCTTACTACGCTGCTAACCGCGCCACGCACATGCCCGTAAGGTCCACGCTTTTCGTGGACGCCAGCCGCACTTGAAACCAGTGGATTGATTTGTTTAACCCATTAGGGAAAATTTAAACGAACCTTTAGTGAGGCATACCTATATTCTGCCAGCAATGAGGGCTATTGTTGAAACGCAAGTAGCGGTATCGTTCCGTGAAAAGCCATTCGTCGTGTGAGGCTTTTATCAAAGACTTTGTCGTAAAAGCTCGTCTTTTGCGTAAACATTGTGACGAGGTCGGCTTTGGATACTGAGATGTACTGATCAATTGCAGCGTTCACATCGAAGTCCATTGTGACGAGCGTTACGATGTTGTCGTACTTAAGTTTTTTGATGATCGTATTAATCCGCTCTTCCGCTTCCGGAACCAACATGCCGTCTTCAACAATGTGCAGCACGTGTATCGTAGACCCGAACCGTTCGACATACGGAATGAGTGTAGCTAGTTCCTTTTCAAGATCCTGGAGATCCGTTGCGTAGATAATGTTCCGAAACGTTTCGAATTCCGCTTCTTCAGGAACGGCCAGCACCGGAACATGACTTGCTTCAAGCACAGACACTGTATTACTACCCAGCAACGCCTTCTTCAAGCCTGTAGCGCCACGCGTGCCCATCACGATCAATCCCGATTTTAGCTTTTTTGATTCTTTGATGATTGTTTTGCTAAAGGATTTTCCTTTCGCGATCTCGCAGCGGATCGGAGTTGTCACCATGATCTCGCTTGTGATCTCATTCACGATTTCCTCCAACTGATCATTAATGGCTTTCACAAAATCCCTTGAGTTCGTTTCCATTTTAATCGTTGAACGCATGGTCCGCTGAAAATTAATGACATGAAGCAACGTGACGTTTCCGCCGAGCTTGTTTGCAATGCGTACTGCATATCGGATAGCGATCTTCGAAAGCGGAGAGAAATCAGTGGGAACGAGAATATTGATCATTCAAAAGTTAAAGTTGGATTGCCAAAATAGGATTTTTTACAGTCTCTGACTTATTCCATTAAACTATATTTGCAGAGATTTTCTAATCACCGTGGCATCTATGACGAAAAGAACCTTTGCGAGTGACAATTATGCGGGCGTTCATCCGCTGATCATGGAAGCGCTTATGAAAGCGAATGCCGATCACGCGGCTTCGTATGGAGCCGATGTTTATACAACGCGCGCGGTTGAGAAATTCAAATTGCTCTTCGGAGGGAATGTTAGCGTATTCTTCGTTTACAACGGAACCGGGGCCAATGTACTGGGGCTTTCGTCGATGTTGAAATCCTTCCAATCCATCATCTGTTCCGATCTTGCCCACATCAATGTCGATGAGTCGACAGCGCCGGAGAAATTTCTTGGAAGCAAGCTTATCACTATCACTACAAAAGATGGTAAGATCTATCCGGATCAGATTGAAGCGCGGATCCAACGGGTCGGTGACCAGCATCATCCGCAGGCGCGTGTTATTTCGATTTCACAATCCACAGAGTATGGAACCGTTTATACCGTTGATGAACTGAAAGCAATCTCGAAAGTCGCAAAGAAACACGGCTTACTGTTTCACATGGATGGCTCGCGTGTAACAAACGCGGCAGTAAGTCTCGGTAAATCATTTAAAGAATTCACTTCAGATTGTGGCGTAGATGTACTGTCTTTTGGTGGAACGAAAAACGGAATGATGTTCGGTGAGGCGGTCGTGTTCTTCAATCAACCAATTGCCAACGATTTTCAATATGTGCGTAAACAAGGCATGCAGCTTCACTCAAAGATGCGATTTATCAGCGCCCAGTTCGAGGCTCTGCTAACGAATGACCTGTGGAAAGAAAACGCACAGCACGCAAACGAAATGGCGGCCTACTTCTCGCGCCTTCTGAGCGAGGTGCCTGGTGTACAAATAACACAGAAGACTGACGCAAACGCGATCTTTGCCCAGCTGCCGAAGCACGCAATTTCTAAATTACAGGAGCAGTATTATTTCTATATCTGGAACGAAAGGACTTCCGAAGTGAGACTGATGTGCGGGTTTGATACGCGACGTGAAGATATTGACGCGTTCGTGACAACGTTGAAAAAGCTTAGCGCTTAAGGAACTTGAACGTACCGCGATACTTTGTCTCTTCGTCTTTCACAGCCAGCAGGTAATAACCGGCAGGAAGATCTTTTACGCGGATCCTGATCTCATGCTCGTCGATTATTTCACTTTCAATTTCCATCTCATTACCCAGAATACTATGCACTGCAACTTTCACGTCGGCAACAGGAATATGAGCGAGCTTTACAGAAACAAATTCAACGGCTGGGTTGGGATAGATATGTACTGACTGGCCGGGATCGAACTCGGGACTAATATCATCGTTCAGCTGGGCAAAAGCGGAGCCAGCCGAAAAAGAAATGAACAAAACGATGACAAACTTAAGTAAACGCATTCTTCCCAATAATATTTGAGTATACGACAAATACTGCACCAAAGTTTACCCCAGGAAGCGGTATTTAGTGATTAAGATGGCGACAAAGTCTAAAAAGTTTGAAATAATTGGTTGTTTCTACTGTCGGTTAAGCTTTTTGTAAGCAGTGGAAAGAGATTCAATCAGGTCTCCGGCAATTAACGCTTCCAGACCCTTTTGTTCCGCTGCAAAGTCACCGGCCAAACCGTGTAAATAAACACCCAACAAGCAGCTGTTTTGTGGTTCATATCCTTGTGCCAAAAGGCCCGTCAGAATACCTGTTAACACATCGCCTGTACCACCCGTTGCCATTCCCGGATTGCCCGTTCCATTGAAAAACACATTTCCATCCGGACAAGCAATCGCGGTGAACGCACCTTTGAGGATAACAAAACAATGGATCTGCCTGGCGAAACTTCTTAAGCGATCGAGCCTATCGAAACTGTTTTTGCTTTCTCCAGCAAGTCGTTCAAATTCTTTTGGGTGGGGCGTGAGTATGCTGTTCGGAGGTATGATGTGGAGCATATCGCGATTCGCCGCGAGTAAATTCAAGGCGTCTGCATCTAACACCAGCGGTTTACCGCTTTGCTCCAAAAGCTTTCTCAAAGCAGTTGCAGTTTGTTTGTCCTGTCCGAGACCCGGGCCGATTCCTACAGCTGAAAACTTTTCGATAGTACCGATAGCGGTAATCACCTTTTCATCTTTGTCGACGAAGACCATCGCTTCAGGCGTCGAGACTTGCATGATGTCATATCCGCAAGACGGCACATGAGCGGAAACCAACCCGGTGCCGGCCCGCAAGGCCGCACGTGTCGCGAGGATTGCCGCGCCCATCTTCCCATGGCTTCCGGCGACAATCAATGCATGACCATAAGTTCCTTTATGATCAAACTTCCTTCTCGGCTTTAATATCCGGCGAGCATCTTTCAACTGGATATAACAATAAGGAGTATCGGTTTCTTTAATGAAAGAGCGGTGAAGGCCAATATCGACCAGGAACCATTGTCCGGTAAACTGAAAGTTTTCCGGTATCAGGAAGGCAAGTTTCGGAAGCTGAAAGGCAATTGTGTAGTCCGCCTTCACAATTGCGCCCGATGACGGGCTGTCCGCCATTAAGCCAGAAGGTATGTCGATAGCAATTTTAGTTGCGTCTGATTTGTTGATTTTGGTGATGACGTTAGCGTGAACGCCTTCAATCGGGCGCGAAAGCCCCGATCCGAATATTGCGTCGATGATAACATCAGCGTCATTGAAGTCGTCAATATCCTTGTTGTCACTAATTTCTTTTACAGCAATTGTGTTTTGAAGCCGCGCCCGGTTTTGTTTGAAATCGTCTGTTTCATTGGCTCCTTTAATAATACAGACACGAATATGATATCCGGACTCCTTTAATTTCCGGGCTACCCCGAGCCCATCGCCGCCATTGTTGCCTGTACCACAAACCACCACGACACGGTTGTCGGCGCGAACGTGGGTTGTGAACCATTCGGCGAATGCATCGCAAGCACGTTCCATCAATGCGATAGACGATACAGGTTCATTCGCAATCGTGTATGCGTCGAGCTCTCTGACCTGGCTGGCGTTTAAGATCTTGATCATGGAACTCAATTTAGATATTAGAATGGTTTCATGTGCAAAGTTTGTGGTTCCAGTTCAAGGTTCAAGGTTTAAAGTTTAAGGTTTAAGGTTTAAGGTTCAAAGTTGGTGCAAGCCTGAACTATTTGTATCTTGAAGAGCCGCGGTCGCTCATCGCGGGACAACAGTCAAACCGCCCTGTACACTTTGTCGGTGGTACATGTCCGGTCGATTCCCAAGTGGAATCAGTCCTTGCAAACCGAATTCACAACGCCCACGGCGTTTCGCGATAGACCAACAAAACCCAATCAATATGAAAACACTCTTAAAGGCTTTCGGCATTAGTTTGCTATTGATTACAATTGCGTGCCAGCAAGAAAAGAAATCCGGCGAAACTGAAGAGCCGATCGAAGATGGCTTCACAGAAGATCAGTTCAAGGATATGGCGCACATGCAGCAAGTCGCGAATAGTCGCGATGCCGCGCGCATGGACAGCCTCATCAGTACAAATCAGTTTATCCAAACGTTGAAAGTATTTCCATTCAATTCATTATCCGCACCGGAGGAACTCAGCTTCAACACCCTTACGGATGCAATAAAAGAACAAGGCACAACCTGGACGAAAGCTGCATTTGACACAGAAAATAATGTACTTGAAATTGCCTGGGACAACTACCTGATTAAATTCAAAGGCTACAATAATAGCGGTGGTGAGATTGCGACGATTGTTGTAAGTGAGTGGTATCATGCCACCAACAAAGTGCTCTCGTTTTATTACCACAGTCCTCACGCAAAAAGGCTGGTAAAAAATAACGAAGACATCCATCAGTTAAACACGGCTGCCTTTCTCGACGCCGGTTACGTAAGCAATTCAAAAGCATACCATCCTGACGAAAACTATGATACCGCGCTTGACTATCAATTAACCGACGACGGTATCGTTGTTGTGTTTAACGCGTTTACGGCAGCCAACTATCTCCAACTAGAAGACATTACGGACAGGGACGTAGTGGCATCTTACATGATTAAATGGGATGATGAACGTGCCGAATTTCTGGAACCAACGAAACTGGAGGACGAAAACATCGGCCCGGCTGTCTTCAGCCTCATCAAACAAAAAGGATTGGAATGGATACCACTAACGAAACAGGGCAGTGAATGGATCATCTACGAGGAATGCATGTATGGGTCGGGAGGATTAACATTCGACGAGAATGGCAAATGGCTCGAACTGAGCGGTGGTGGGGACGCGAATTCGCACGACATCAAACGGATCGAAAAGACGAACGATGGCATTGAGATGACTTATCTTCATGCCCTGACAGGAAATACAATAGTAAATTCCATCGGCTTTTTGAATGGGGATATCATGGTGATGGAAAGTGACAACGGCGAGGCGCGTTATGTTTTAAAGTCCAGCGCCAGCAAAGTGAAGACGGTTACGCAAGAATGCGACGAGGAACAATAAAAGGTTTAAGGTTTCTGGTTTCTGGTTTCAAGCTAAAAAGAGAACCCCCGCTGACGATGTCAACGAGGGTTTTAATTTGATGAATACATATCTGCGGTGTTTAGTGGAACCTGATTTTGGTTAGCATTTTAAACTCCGGACTGGTGTGACCAAAGGCGGTACGGACGTAGCGTTTTACATCGCCAGCTTCTTTGGTCATCGCTCTTAAGGTCTCATCTCTTCTACTTCTTGCCACCTCAAGCTGGATTTGTGTCGCGCGAACATTATCCGATGCCTGTCTGAGCGAAGCAAGATGTTGATTGAGCGCTTCAATTGTTAGATCGCTTTCATTCGTTGCATACGCAGGAACTTTCGTTACCAGGTATACGAGCTTCTCAAACAATTCAGTGATCGACAGATAATCGAGTTGTACCGAAGAATTTCCTTTCCTGGTCTGATCACTTTCTGCGTCTGATGCCGAAACCCGTTTGCCCGCTGGTTTGCGATAGTAAAATCTGCGCTTCAACATCATCGCATCTTCAATAACCTCCTGCGACGCGCCCGCAAGCCTCAGACTATTGATGACCCGCGTCGAAAAGACAGGCAACATAGCGTAAAGGTGCGCTCGCTCGCTGATGGCCGAAGTGTTTGCCTCCCACCAAACGTTTACCAGGTCCATTGTCTGCTTCGCCCGCTGAAGCGTTTCCTGGAGCCCGGATGGGTTGATCGATTCTTTTGTCGGCTGATAGCGGGAGCCGAGGGTGCCGCATAATCCCAAGACCTTGTCGAAGGCTGCGACTTTCTGGTTGATTGTTGTCTTCATGACTTTTATGTTTTAGTTATACCTGTATTAACGGAGCGGCTATATGCGGGTTGCATCAGGTAACCACTGAAACAAGTAATTGCCGGTGAAGCGACAGTAACAACGGTTGCGTGAACATTTGGGAAGACGAGTGAATGAAAGGTTGTACCGTTTGCGATAAATAGGTTTCGGGTTTCGGGTTTCTGGTTTCGGGTTTCGGGTTGGCCAAGGTTCAAGGTTTAATGGGCAACTATCGCGAACTTGGGACAAAGCTAAAAAGTGGGGGCGTTAGCTACCTTCCTGTTATTTTTTGCTTCTCGGATTTGCAGTCCGAGTTTCTGCTACTCGTAACATCCGGTAGAAGGCCCCCGGGTAAAGTTACCCCAAACATCATTAAACAAAAAAAGGGACTTATTCAGTCCCCTTCTTTTTTGCTGTAAGGTCTTTGTATTTCAGCCTTCCATTTGTGTGCGTTAGAACGGTGGCAAGTCTTTCCTGATCGTTCACCTTGCGGGTGTTGTATCTGTAGGCAAACTCATCTGCATAAGCCTGTAAATGCTTAGGGCTTACTTGGTGATAGATACCAACGATACCACGCTTAAACAGTGACCAGAAATTTTCGATACCGTTAGTATGGAATGAACCATTAACATAAACACCGTTGCTATGGTTAACTACAACGTGTACGTAGTCTTGCTTAACACCGCGGTAACCTCTCCAATCGTCACTTACCATAGTAGAACCTTCTGATACGAATTGTTTTACTGCACCTTGTAAGGCTGCACCAGTAACGTTAGGTATAACTTTCGTTCTAACCTTGCCACCAGTTTGCAGGGCACCGAATACCATAGTCTTTTCGTCAGCGTGTCCTTTCTTCTTACTTGCGTGTCTGTTCTTATCTTTTCCACCTACAAACGTTTCATCGACCTGTACTTCTTCTTTCAGCATTTCAGGGGCTTGACTTGCTACCATAGCACGAATACGGTGTAAGATAAACCATGCAGTCTTTTGGTGAATATTCAAGTCACGCGCTAACTGGCAAGATGAAATTCCTTTCTTATGTGCAGTAATGAGGTACATTGCCGCGAACCATGTACGCAATGGTATGTTTGAGTTTTCGAAGAACGTGCCAACAGTCACAGAAAACTTTTTGTGACAATCTTTTTCTGAACACTTATAACGCTTTCCACCTTCAATCACATACGGCTTCTTATCTACACCACAATGAGGGCAAACAGGCTTGCCATTCCAACGCTGTTCGATAAGATATTCACGACAGGCTTCTTCTGTTGGGAATTTGTCTAGCAGTTCGATGAGTGAATTGAATTTCATAATTGCTGAATTGATAAATCAAATATAGCCGTTTGTCCCATTATCTCCTAATATAACAATGAAAACATCTATTTTATATGTTTTTTTTTGTCCTGTAAATCAGCTAGTTAGTATTTTAATAAAATAAAGTTACTTGTTTATATAGCGAGTGTACGCCTTTTTAGTACCTTAGTAGTGCGAAAACAATTAGGATCAACATGAGCACAAATACTACTGATTCCGAGCAAATACGGAAAGTTGAGCGTTCAAGAGCCTATCCAGGTATTTCTCTGGAAGAGGCTATCACATTCAGTCAAACTATCTCCAAGAGTTTTACGGCTAGTCAAACGATTAACAGGGACGACATTGCCGCTGTTCTTGGTAAGAAGGGAAGTATTGACAGAACGATTGCCGCATCTGTTCAATTTGGTTTATTTAGTAAAGAACCTATAGGTGATCGGAAGTCAGGTTACAGACTATCACCAATAGTAAAACAAATTACTCACTACGTTGAGGAGTCCGAACGAAAAAGGAACATTATTGAATGTTTTAAAGCGCCGCAGTTATTTAAGGAACTCATAGAGAAATACGATAAGCACGCGGTACCTCCTCTGAAGCCAATACTCATTCGCTTTCATGGCATCACCGAAAACGCAGCAGAGGACGCGGAAAACATCTTTAGAGCAAGTGCACAGTATTGCGGAGCATTAGACGATAAAGGTCTTCTTAACATTGAAGCAGCTTTAAAGACGTCTAACGTGCAGTATGCAGAGGTTATTACGGAAGAACCCGAGCCGCAGCAGCAGCCTCCAGTATTACAACTCCCCGCGAATGAACCGCGATTAAATGAAAATCTGGAGGGTGAAAAGGTTAAGATAAGATTGCCGGGAAAAAGATATGCTTATTTGATCTACCCAGACGACATAGATCAGACGGACGTAACGGTTTTAAGGAAGGAGATTGAAAAGCTCGAAATAATTGCTAAGAAATGAAAAAGGGGCAAGCGCCCCTCTTTTAGACTACTGTGTGCTTTAGCGTTCGCGAAAACAATTAGAACAGCACAGTAATGATACCGGTAGAAAGTAAGGGGTAAAAATAGATCTACCCTGAACCTCGTAACACACGCCCCTCATTAGGGTCTCTCATTAGGCGTAAGAGTGTGTTGCGGGGCTTTCTTTTTGTTATTACAAAGATACGAAATTTTGACGAAATTTAATGCATCAATTTTGCAATGGCTAAAACACCTAAAACCAGATCTGGCAAGTACAAACAGAAATTAGAGTTAGACAAGACTGTCGAATTTGACGACCTCTTTAAAGTAGCGATCAATCACAACCCGAAAAAGAAAGCAGAACCTACTAAGAAGCCTAAACGGAAGTCGTAACTAAGTAATAGTAAACATTGCTTCAACTTGGTTCACAGTGGCTAAAGAACGGACTTTCTATACCTTGTGAACGATATCGTATAACACGAAATGTCCCACGGCCATTAATTCGTTAAAGACATGAGTCGATTACCCTTCAAGGTTTATCTGTGGATGTTCAACGCGCTAATAGTGATAGTGGGTCTGGTGGTAATCGTCTGGACTTTTGTAAAATCTTTTTTGTAATTTAGTGATACCCTTAGAGAGGGTCTTAGTTATTAAAGCACTGGTATAGATGATGCCGGTGCTTTCTTTTTGAAATCAAACGTTTAAACTGTGGAATACCCTAGAGCGTTAGGGGCTGCAATTCGTACAATAAGGAAGGAAAGAAAAATGACAATCACTGAACTTCATTATCAAACACGTATTGCGCACCAAGCTATTGCTAAGATTGAACGCGGCACGGTCTACGCTAAACTTGACACGATATTAAATATCTGTCAGGCATTAGAAGTAAAACCGTCAACCTTGTTTATCATGGCTGACAGTAATGAGTAAATTTCAAAAATGACCGTAATGGTCAACGTTCGCATCTATTTTTATCCTGTCCCAAGTTCGCGATAGTTGCCGTTTAATGTTTAAAGTTCAAGGTTCAAGGTTTAAGGTTTAAGGTTTAAGGTTTAAGGTTCAATGAAGGTTGAAGGTTAAGGTTCAAATGTTTACAAAGTCCGGACGGGTATATACAAGGGTGCGTTGGTCACTTTACATTGCAAAGGGCTTTACCTGCAATGATGAAATGCCTTTCATAATCTGCCGGACACGCCATATAAACCACCCGGACGGTCATTGTGCATTGCCCGGCACGTTACCCGCAAGAGTAGATGGGTCACCTTAATTTGCCCCATCCCTTACCTGCAGTGATGAAGTACCTTCCAACACATGCCCTGACATCTCCTGTAAACTGCCCGAATGCTCGTTGTACATTGGCCAGCAAGCTACCCGCAACGGTACATCGGGCACTTTAGTTTGCCCTGGACTTTACATGCATTGAAGAAACGCCAGCCACATTCTGCCGAGCGCCCTTTTGTTGGTTGTCGGAACGCGCGTGCAACATTGCCTGCAACGCAGTCCGCACCGGAATATGCGTTACTTAATAAAGCGATGGGTAAGACCTATCGGAAAAAACTGATCATACAATACGGCAGGGATCTTCGTCGTCAAATGTGGGATGGTTCAATCAGTATCGTGTGACATTCCAACGATGAGTCAGGGAATATACCATGTCTCATTCGTGGCAAGAACAATTTACCAACTCAAGCACTTCACCGTCTGACCCCAATTTCCTACTCGCTCCTCAGGATCTCCGTCGGATTTGAGTACGCGGCTTTCAGACCCTGAGTACAGATGATCATTATGGTGAACAGCGCAACCGTGAAAGGACAAACAATATATAGCCACCACGGCATGGCAACGTGATACGCGAAACCGCTCAGCCAAAGGTCGGCGGCGTACCAAACAACAGGTACTGCGATCAACAGGGCAGCGAAGAGGATGGCAATAAATTCCTTTGAAAGAATTTGCAGGATCTGGGCGCCACTCGCGCCGAAGACTTTCCTGATGCTCATTTCCCTCAGCCTCTTTACGACGTTGAAGGTCGACAATCCAACGATGCCAATCACGGCAATAATGAGTGCGATAATACCAAGCACGGATATGAGTCGCGATGCCACCTCCTCTGTTTTATAAAGATTGTCGAACGTCTCATCCTGGAACCAGTACTTCATGGTAAAGCTTGGTTCCACCGACTGGTATGCGGACGCGATGGCCTTCATGGCTTCGCGCGTTTTACCAGTTTGGTATTTAACATATACCTGCGACGAGTTCACGTAGTCGGAACGAAACAGTATTACCGGCAGCTTTGCTTCATGTAACGGCCGCGTGTGAAAATCATTTACGATGCCAACAATAACGCAAGGGCTGTCGCCGATCCTGATTACTGATCCAACCGGTGACTTTAAGCCCATGATCTCAACAGCATCCGTAGAAACGATGACTTCGGAGTTTACAGAATCAACAGGACGTTGGCTGAATTGCCTGCCTTCTACAAGTGAAAGACCGAGTGTCTCCGGGAATTCGTGACTGCATCCGAAGGTCTGGAACGTCACCCGCATATCTTCCGGTTTACCCGGCCAGGAAACGCCCGTGTTTTGCGCCTGCAGGTCGAGGGGATTAGCAGATGCCGTAGCTGTGTGCCGGATGGCGGGGTCTTTCAGCAACTCAGTTTTGAAAACCTCAAACTTCTGCAACATTCTATAAGTTGGCTCTACACGAATCATGTTCTCCTTATCATACCCCAGATCTTTCTTCGTGATAAAATTTAACTGCATGAACATCACGCCGCTGAAAATCAAAACAGCAATGGAAACACTGAGCTGCACCACGAGCAATACTTTTCGAAGCCGTTGCGACCCATGATGTCCACTGAGATGATTTTTAAGAACCGACACAGGTTTGAATGATGACATAACAAACGCCGGGTACAGGCCTGCAAGCACAGCAACCACCACAAGAAAAAGGATGAGGTAAAAGGGCATCCATCCGGTCAGAACTGATACACTCAACTGCTCACCGAGTAGTGTGCTGAACAGCGGCACTGATATCTGCGTGAGGCCGGCTGCAACGATGAATGCCATGAGAACGACAAGAAATGATTCACTCAGGAACTGAAGCATGATACTTGACCTGTAAGCACCGGTGACTTTACGCACACCAATTTCTTTTGCACGTAACGTGGCGCGTGCCGTGGACAGGTTCACAAAATTGATCACAGCCAGAACGACCACGAGCACCGCGATGATGATAAAGATGATGACATATTCAATTCGCCCGCCCGTATTCTTTCCGTCCTCGAATTTGTTATTAAGCCGCCAGTCTTTCAGCGGAAAGGCCTGGTAACTGACTTTATCCTTCGCGAGATCTGGCGTGAGTACACTTGCGTTGTTGAGCATGGCTGTCAGCTCATCAACGTTCACATTCCGGTTAGTCTTAATGAAAGTCGGGAAAAACTGTTTAGCAAAATATTCCGGTGACAGTCCTCTCATTCCGCTGAACACATTGAATGACATCACAAAGTCGAACGTCAGCGATGAGTTTGCAGGAGCATCTTCGATGATCGCCATGATCGTTACGGGGAAATGATCGTCGATGTTAATGGCTTTTCCCAGCGGATCTGTATCACCGAACAGTGTGGTCGCCATTTCGCTGGTGATTGCGATCGAAGCCGGCTTACGCAATGGGTCGGCATCACCTTTAATCACCGGAAAATTGAACACAGAGAAAAACGAAGGCGCTGCATAAATCCCGTTCAGATAAATGCACTCATTTGCTTTTCCTTCCGGACGAAAGCACAGCTCATTTGGCCATCGTGTACCTTTTGAAATAGTAACGACGTGCTCGATTTCAGCAACAGAGGAGATGTCGATGCTTGCGGAGGCCGCGTCAAATGTCTGAAATGTCCCATCAGCCTCTACATGCGACATAACTTTGAAGATCCGATCATGCTGATGATGAAAGCGATCGTAAGAGAATTCGTTAGCGATCCACAGGGAAGTGAGGATCAGACATGTAAAGCCCGCCGCAAGGCCAAGGACATTCAGGGCTGATGATGAAGGGTGGCGAAGAAAATTGCGCACCGCTACAAGCAGGAAGTTTCGGATCATAAGCGTATGGATGATGCATTGAATTTACTGTTCCAAGCGCGAATAGTTACAACCGTTCAGATAATTTTGGGGTTGGTGCTTTCGGCGGTGGATCACGGAAAGCCTGGATGGATGGATGACATCGTGAAAGAAGGCAACGTCTTCGATTAGTACCGACATACCGTCTTGCGGCCGATATAATCTTGCCTCAATTCCGTTAGATTTGTCCTACGAAAGCGACTAACTGCGCTGCCTGGCACCAACGGATTAACACTGAGTTATACGGTCACCAATACTGATCGCGTGGTTTACAATGGGGATGCACACAATTAAGGCAGCCAGGAAAAACCCGGCGATAACATTGCGTTCAGAATAAAGTATGAAGACAACAATTTCTGCGATACTTCTTCTAATCGTCTCTCTAAGCGTCCGCGCTCAACGCATTGAATATATATTTGCAACCCCAGGGGACACAACAAAAAATTACTACATCACTGTTCACCCGGAAGGCGAGATAATTGGTTCATTGATATTACTTCCGGGGTTCGGAGAATTGCCGAGACAAACGCTCATTGAATCTGATATCTACAAGTTTGCAAGCGCCGCGGGTTATTTAACCATAATCCCCGCGTTGGGGGATTGGTCATTTTTTTACATCGATAGCTTATCGCATCAAAGACTGAATCAATTTATCCAGGAGGTTTTTGAGAAGTATGACTTGAAGGAGGAATCGTTTTTTATTGGCGGGCATTCCTTTGGCGGAACGATGGCGGTTCAGTATAGCCAGCGGGCATATTCAAGCAAATCGACATTGATGAAGCCATCCGCCGTTTTCGCGGTGGACCCACCGTTGGATCTTGAGCGTCTGTACAATTGTATGACGACAACCAATCGCCCCACTAAAAATCCCGTTTCAATTCAGGAGGACAATTATGTATCCAACAGAATCAAGCTCGAATTCAGAACGGACCCCGCTACGAATCCCTCTTTTTTCTGGAACATCTCCCCGTACGCACAAAGTGACAAAGAACATCGGTCAATTAAGTCAATATTGACACTGCCTTTGAGAATTTACAATGAGCCGGATATTCATTGGTATATAAAGAACAAAAGCGTAGATCTGTATTGCATCAATTCCCTTGACAGTTCAGCGATGATCAACTGGCTACGAAGTCTAGGTAATTCAAAAGCGGAGCTAATATTAACGACAGATAAAGGTTATCGGGTAGGTCGACAAGTCAGACATCCCCATTCCTGGACCATCGTTGACGGAAAAAACTTAATCGAATGGATGAATGATGTCGCAAAAGGAAAAAGATGAAGAATTTGCAATTTACACCTATGAATAAACTACTTCTAACATTTCTACTCGCATCGGCCCTTCTGGCAACGGATGCTTTCTGCCAAAAAGGGCCAGCAAGATATTTTGGGAAACCAATCTTAACAGATTCCCTATCAACAGTTTTTATTCCAACCAGATACAATGAGGAGTTCCTTTCTTCAAATAAAATTGCTTTTTGGGGCGACTATTACGCCAACATTGTTGCTTATAACTTCCAAACGGATACTTACAAAAAGATATTTGAAAAGGACGGCTTTATAGAAGCAATTGAGTATGATGGATTCACAATGCGAACAACTCAGAAATCAGAAAACATAACGAAGAAATGGGTTTTTCTCCTGGTTAAAATGATCGACACAAACAACAGCGGACGAATTGACGAAAAGGACCCATCACTTCTTTTTGCGGTTTCACCGGATGGACAAACAATAAACCAGCTAACCGACGAAAAGGAGAGTGTCGTTTCATTGAAGAATTTCGAGAAACAAGGATTTGTGTTGATTAAGATTCAAAAGGACACAAACAATGACAAGGAATTTAGGAGTAATGAAAATGAATACTTTTTTCGAAAAATAAACTTGAGCGACTTGACCTCCGGTAATGCAATTGAGATAAAATAAGGAAAAGAGAACTGTGACAGATCAACTTGAAATCAAGGAACTAACCAAAACAGACCCGCTTCCTTACGACCTGTTATTACTTGCTGACCCTTCAAGGAAGAATATCGATCAGTACATTTTTAATTCTACGATCTATGTTGCAAACATAACAGGGACTACAATTGGGTGTTACGTTTTACACGAAAAGACCAAGGAAACGATCGAGATCAAAAATATTTCTGTCGACAGCAAACATCAAAGCAACGGACTCGGGACTATTTTACTAAATCACGCAATTGGCACGGCGAAGTCACGCGGATACAAACAAATTATGATCGGGACGGGGAACTCAAGTGTTGGTCAACTATATCTTTATCAGAAAGTCGGATTCAGGATCACCGGCATCTTACCGGACTTTTTTAACAAGCATTATGAGGAGCCAATCATCGAAAATGGAATTCAATGCAGGACATGATCATTTTGACAAAAGTGTTGTAATCACAGAATAGAAATAAAATGAACGAACAGGTAACAGCCTACATTTCAGATGCACCAGCTGACGAGCAAAGAAAAGTGATGGAGCAAATCCGATCCATTATTCATCAGGAAGTTCCTGGTGTAACGGAAAGCTTTAAATGGAGCCGTCCGGTATTTTCGACAGATTCAGACTTTGCATACTTGAAAGCAAGCAAAGCATACGTATCGTTTGGCTTTTTCAAGACCGATAAGATCAAGGACAATACGCACCTGCTGGAAGGAACCGGAAAAGACATGCGGCATATAAAAATCAGGAAGCTGGACGATCTGAAACCAGAAATCATTAGCAACTGGCTTCGCCAAATAACCAATTAATTATATTCAGAGCATGGACAGCATATCATTGCGTTACAACCACAAGTGAAATTCTATGTTCAGGCACGGAGGCGAAACGCGAACATTACAACACAACCTGAGGATTGCTTCTTTGTTGTCGTTCGTAGCCGGCGTGGTGAATGTAGCTGGATTTCTGGCTGTGCAGCGGCTGACCACGAACGTAACGGGACACTTTGCTTTTTTTATTGACGAGGTATTCAAGCTCAATATCCTGCAGGGCCTTGCCTACTTCCTCTACATATTCTTCTTCTTCCTCGGTTCATTTGTGTCAGGTTTCCTGGTAGAGCTCCTTCACAAGAGAAGTCCGAATTATGCCTATATCATTCCGGCATTGATTGAAAGTACGATTTTGCTCTCGGTGGCTTTGTTCGGATATATCCTGATGGATCAACAACCAGATACGCTTGCTTTTCTCTTACTCTTCGCGATGGGGCTTCAGAATTCACTTGTCACAAAAATCTCAAAGGCGACTGTCAGAACCACGCACCTGACCGGGCTGTTTACCGATCTCGGAATCGAACTATCTCAACTCTTTTTCTACCGACAAGAAGAGCAACGTATTAAGCTGTATTCGTCGATCAAATTGCGCATGACAATTATCAGTTTCTTCTTTATCGGAGGCGTTGTCGGTGGAATCTTTTACACCACAATGGAACTACGGGTTCTTGCTATTGCCGGATCGGCTTTGCTTCTAGGCGTAACATTCGATTATCTGAAGCTGAGTTTAAGAGCAGTGAAGCGCAAGTATAGCAGAAACGCAAGCCACGAATAGAAATGTTTCCGTATACCTGCGCCTTTCATTAAAACTTCACGCCGAAGTGAAGACCAGGCTCAAACAGGAAATAATTCGGCCAGTCATTATCCTTCACTTTAAAAGCCGGCGGCACATTGGTAGTTACCGGCCAGTAAGTACATGCAATCGATGGTTCGATAAACAATCTGTTCTTAAACATTCTGATATGATAGCCGAGACGTAGTGTGGTAAACAGTTGAAATCCGTTGCCCACCTTGCGGTCATTTGCATCGAGGTATTTTCGCTTGAACGGAACAGCGTGCAATGAAGAATAAAGATCCTTCCACAGAAATCGCTGGTAAGCAACGCCGATGCCCCATTCCCGAATGCTTCCGGGATATTTTACTTCATCAGACTCAAATGAAGAAGAACCCAAGGGAACACCGAGCGGAGCGTTGTACTTCCAGGTGATCGCTTCAATTGAAAGAACATCTCTGGGTGTGATCCAGTATCCGACATTGACCTGATAGAAGGACGGCGACTCGGGAAGCAGGTTGCCTAACATAAACAGTGAACTTCCTGCGTGCCATTTAGTAAGGCCAGAATGAGGTTCACTCTCCTGACCCATTGATTTGAAAATAATGCTTAGTACGCAGAATAAAACAATCAGAAGCCTTTGTATCATATTACATTTTTCATACAAAGCTGCGTGACTATTGGAACTGATCCATTGATCAGGGTTAAGAAATACGATTACTTTTTTGCAAGTCGCTTCCTGATACGACTGAGTGACTCAGGTTTGATGCCGATGTAGCTTGCAAGGTGATATTGCGGCACACGATTGACGAGGTCTTTGTTCGTCTCAAGCAGGTGAAGATACCGTTCTTCAGGAGAGGAGATCATGTACTTATCGAAAGACAATTGATTTACAGCGAGCATTTTTTCCGCCATCACCCTGCAAAGGGTTTCAAACTTTGGAAACTTAGTAAAGAAATGATTTTCCATTTCCGGAGTTGCCGCCACCAGAACAGAATCCTCGACGCAAACGAGATGGTATGCAGAAGGCTTTCCGTCGACGACACACTGCGGTGTGATTGCCTGTCTTTCGGTGTAAAACGCAGTCGTGCGTTCTTCTCCATCAACCAGGTAGTAAACGCGCAAACAACCCTTCAAAACAAAATAGCTTTTGTTCGAAACCTCACCCTCTCGTAAAAGCACCGTATCCTTGCTATATGACGCTATGACTTCCATTCGCTGAAATTCATTCATCTCTTCGTCGGAAACATCGATGAGCTGAGAAAGGTAATGACGTAAATCGTTGATCATAGCCAGCAGGTTTCACTGGCAAAATTATAAAAATAACAATTGTTAATCTGTTTATCGATCAACGATCGACTTCACCCATAACAACGTCGATTGTGCCGATGATGGCGATCAGATCAGCCACAAGAATTCCTTTTGAGATCTCTGGCAGAACGGAAAGATTCACAAATGAACACGACCTGCACTTGCATCTGAAAGGAATATCAGACTTGCCATCGGCGCGGAAGAAGAAACCTAGTTCACCTTTTGGTGTTTCACCACGGATGTAAAAATCCTGCGCTTTCGGCCGGATCTTTTTCGGAACAAGTGCCTGCGGATCAAAGTCGCGCGTTCGCTGGTGATCAGTTGTCAGTCGTGCGAGCGCTTGCTCACAAATTTTAATTGACTCATGAATTTCCTGCATCCTCACCCATGTACGATCCCAGCAATCACCCACCGCCCCCATCTTTCCTTCGCCTATCGGGATGTCGAAGTCAAGCTCCGGGTACACTGAGTAGGCATCAACCTTCCGCAAATCAAAACGCAATCCCGAAGCGCGCAGCATCGGACCTGTTACGCTGCAGTTGATCGCCAGGTCCATGGGCAGCACACCAACGCTCGCGGTGCGCTTAATAAATATCCTGTTGTTAATGAGGATCTCATCCAGTTCCTTCAGCTTCGGCTTTATGTATGCGAGAAACTCCGTGCAGCGCTGTTCAAATCCGACAGGAAGATCATAGAACAAACCTCCAATCCACATGTAATTGTATAGTAAACGAGCCCCGCTTGCCCACTCGAGTAAACGTAACAGATGTTCGCGGTCACGCATCAACCAGAAGAAGGGTGTAAATGCACCGAGGTCCATTCCGTAAGTACCAATGGCGATGAAGTGTGATCCGATGCGATTCAGCTCAGCCATCAGCACGCGGATGTATTCGACCCGTTTCGGGATCTGATCGGAAATACCAAGCATGCGCTCAACGCCCATTGCATATACGTGCTCACAATTCATGGCAGCAACGTAGTCAAGACGATCAACAAATGGGATGATCTGGTTGTAAGGAAGATTCTCTGCGTGCTTCTCGAAGCACCGATGCAGGTAGCCGATGTGCGGCACCACTTCACGAACGATCTCACCATCCAGCAACACCTCAAGGCGTAATACACCATGCGTTGAAGGATGTTGCGGGCCGAGGTTGATGATCATTTCCTCAGCACGCAGGTTCTCCTCTTTCAGCTTGTTTGGTTCCGAAAGCTTAAGTCCGTCTTGTACAGCTTTGAATTGAATCCCTTCAGTCGGCATAATTAATACTCGATCTTGATATCGCGATAATAACCTTCCTGCTGATAATCCTTCCGCAACGGACAGCCTACCCAATCTGCCGGCATTAAAATTCTTCTGAGGTCAGGATGCCCATTGAATTTAATACCGAACATATCGAAAGCCTCGCGTTCATGCCAGTTGGCTGTTCGCCAGATGTCGCAGACAGAATCGATAGCAGGTTCATCTCGTCGCACAACGACTTTCAGTCCAACGTTATGATTATAAGGAATTGAATACAGAGAATAAATAACTTCCATGGTTGCTGACTGTGGTCCATTATCAATCGCAGTAATGCAACTCAACATATCGAAGTATGCATCGGTGTGAGCATAAAGTGCCTGGCAAACTTTCTTCAGGTCATGAAGTGAGATGATTACAATTTTCGGCGTGGCATTTTCATCTACGACAGGCGCAACGTGAGCGCAGTTTGCCGTGATGACTGACAGTATAGATTCAAACTGCATGCGACTTCTTTTCCATTAGTTTTTCAATTGCCTTCGGTGCAACCACACTCTCCTGCCGGATCTTTTCCTGCAGCTTCATGAAGCCACCGATCAACGCTTCAGGTCTTGGTGGACAACCCGGAACGTAAACATCAACGGGAACAATTCTATCGACACCTTTCACCACATGGTATCCGTGTTGCCAGTAAGGCCCGCCACAGTTTGAGCATGAGCCCATCGATATAACATAGCGTGGTTCGGCCATCTGTTCATAGAGTCGTTTGATTCGCTCAGCCATTTTAAAAGTGACAGTGCCGGCAACAATCATCACGTCCGACTGGCGCGGTGATGCGCGCGGAGCCATCCCAAAACGATCCATATCGTAAACGCTTGTACCGGTGCTCATGAATTCAATTGCACAGCAGGCGATACCGAACGTCATTGGAAACATCGATGAGAGCCGCGCCCAATTGGTGAGATCTTCAATCGTTGTGATGATCACACCACCGCTTTCAAACCGCTGATCTAAAAATCCTTTCATTTAGATGACGTTGGCTTCTTAGCAAATTTACTATTGATGGCGTCATACAACGTTCTGGGTATTGGCGAATGATGCGATGTAACTTCCGGATTCGGTTTAATCCAATCCAGGTGTCCGTGTACCCATGCATAGACGAGGCCAAGTGCAATTATCAGAATGAATATAATGGCTTCCCAAAGTGCAAACCAGCCCCACATGCCACGGGTCTCTTTATTCAATGCTTTATCTGCAAACACAGTTGACCATGGAAAGAGAAAAATGATTTCCGCTTCAAATAAAATGAAAATGAGTGCAATAATGTAAAACCGGACATTGAATTGCGTCCATGCGCTCCCGACGGCTTCTTCGCCACTTTCATAGGGAGCGAGCTTCTGCGGGTTGGGTCTGTTCGGACGAAGCAACCGGGAAATAAAGAATGAGAAAACAACAAACAGAATCCCTGCTATCATGTACAGGAGGATTTCTCCAAATTCCGATATGTAAACCTCGTCCGTATTCAACGAACCAAAGATATAAGGTAAAGGCGAATGTTGAAGGAATAATGACGATAACGAGATGCCGGGCAAAAAAATCGCTGACAGCATTGCCAGCGATTCCCTTCTAATTCCTAAGCCTTCCTATTTCCATGCAGCGATGATCACACCCATCAGCGTGAGGGAAACAATGCTGTAACCCGCATTGATAGCAAAAAGCGTAAAGGACTTTCTTTCGAACAAATAATGCGTGCCAATGAAAGTGGCAACCCAGCCGAAACCAGCCAAAAAGCCATAAAATGCACCCATGGCGATTGTTTGATCCGGGCCTAGAAACATTGCCAGGTTAACGGATGCCACAAGGGCGAGTACAAAAGCCAACCCAAAGATCTTTGCCATGTTGCTATTTTTCATGCCTTCTTCGGTGAAGCCATTTTCGCGCATCCACGCCTTACCAAACACAGCTGGCGAATACCACAATCCACCAATGAGAAATGTTGAGAGCGCAGCTACAAGAACTGCCCAGATGTTTAATTGTTCCATAGTTAAGTGGGGTTTAAGTTTTAATCACTATTACTCGAAAATTCAATGAACGAAAAAGTTTTGATTTTGAATAAATTCAAAAGAATCTATCCGAGTTAAAATCAACGTTCGGTTAAGCATCAATTTTGAGTTTCACTTTCTTTTGTTCGCCCAAAAAGAAAGTGACAAAGAAAAATGCGCCACGAAAACCGAATTTGCTACGCGCGCTAGCCGCATCACACCACATGCCCGCAAATTCCGCTCTTTTCGTGGACACCAGCCGCACTCGGAACAATTGATTTTATAAGAACTCTACCGAATGCTGAATTTCGTTTCTCCATCGGCGTTTTACCCGACAGTAAGTTTCCAAATCTAAGTCAATTTTTCACCAGTGGCGAGAAAATGATTGATAGCGTCTTGCCAGTCATTCAGGTTCTGTGCAAAAATGCGGTTCATTGCGATCAGGTTTTTATCGACAGCTGCTTCACTTGCTGCGCAGTAGCTGTACGTCACCGTCGCCATTGTTTGATTTTCATTGATTGCATTACAGTTCACAGTAATAAACCAAACGCGGTCGCGTGCTGACACCGTGTACTCAACCATTTGTTGTGGGATTAACGAAGTGAGCGCCCACAAATAACAGGATTCATCTTCGAACTGAGATTGCGTTTTAAACACGATGTGTTTCTCCATGTCAGACTTTCCATTCAGGACTTCGGGCTGCCAACCCTCAGCCCATACCATTTCACGGATTGGTCCAAACAACGGAAATACCTCGTTGATCGGGCCTTGTAAAGTAATAGATGCAGAACGCGAAATGGCTCTATTCGCAATGACGTTGCTCATTGTTTCCATAATAAATTTTTCTTTTTCTCTAACGAAGACATGCGAATTTGCGAACTTTAAGAACACTAAACCTGATGGTTTGTGCGAAGCGGAAAAATCTATGTCTGAAACAGTAATTGTCGATGGAAACGAGAATGCGCCCGTGCAACTCGATGACAAGATGATCCGGATGATAGGCATTCCATTTTTCGGAATTGCCATCCCCAATGTCACCGGTTTGTTTGGCAACCTGACATATACTGATTCGCTTTATTGGTTCGGATACCTACTATTCATTCTCCTTGCCGCAATGATATGGCAAGGCAATCGTTACCTTCTTTTCCGCACAAGAAAACGTTTTACATGGTTTGATAAACCCATTGAAAAGCTGATCCTGCTGATCATTAATAATATCTTTTTCACTTCTCCACTTACCGTTGCGTGGCTGTGCATGTGGTACCGGTTTGCTAACTTCAACCATATCGACTGGACAGCGATCTATGTTGTTGTACTTATTAATGTAATATGTGTTCTCTTCGTGACGCACGTTTATGAAACGGTTTTCATGATGAAGGAACAGCAGAACGAACAGACAAAAAACGCAGACTTATCACGCGCGAAAGCGGAAGCAGAGCTTGCTGCGCTGAAACACCAGATTGATCCGCACTTTATGTTCAATTCATTAAACAGTCTGTCATTCCTGATTGAACAAAATCCGGAAAAGGCTGCTTTGTTCACAAACAATCTTGCGGAAGTATACAGATACATTTTGAGTCAAAAAGACCGGACGTTGGTACTATTGGAGGATGAATTGGACTTCACGCACAAATACACGGAATTGCTTCACCTCCGTTTCGGGGATGCGCTTCGTTTCAAAAAGCAATTCGATGGCGCACTCGACCGACAATTTCTGATCCCGCCCACGTCTGTGTTTGTTGCATTGGAAAATGCGGTCAAGCACAATGAGATCTCCGAACAGCATCCCCTTCAGGTTGATATCAACATTGATAACGATGCATTGGTGATCAACAATCCCCTCCGCAGAAAAAGGAACCTCGAGCACTCATCGGGGATCGGATTAAAGAATCTGAATGATCGTTTCAGGATACTGACAGGAAAGCCGATCATATCGAAGAGTGAAAATGGAAACTTTAGTGTGGAACTACCATTGATTCCTTTAACGAAGTAGCATGAAGGTAATCATTATCGAAGACGAATTACTGGCCCAGGCTAAACTGGAAGCGATGCTCACCTCGATTGATGCTTCCGTGACCATCGAGGCGAAGATCGGGAGTGTGAAAGAGGCGGTTAAGTGGCTGCAGACGAATCGCAATCCGGATGTAGCATTCGTTGACATCCAACTCTCCGACGATCACTCGTTTGAAATTTTCCGTAAGATCCAGGTTACATTCCCGGTGGTCTTTACAACTGCGTATGATCAATTCCTGCTCGAAAGCTTTGAGTTTAATTCTATCGACTACTTGTTAAAACCAATTAGCGAAGAAAAACTAAGACGATCGCTGTCGAAATTGAAAAGTTTGCAAACACATTTCACAAGCATCAACGTTGACAATATTCTTCAACAAAGGAAAGACGAAAAAGAAAGACGCTTTATCGTAAAGAAAGGAACAGAGTTCATCACGTTAAAGATTGAGGACATCGCTTACTTCTTCACCGAACACCGAATCGTTTTCGTAAAAGACATAACGGGCAAGCAATACATTATTGATAAAAATCTGAGTGAACTGGAATCGTCGCTTGATCATCAATCATTCTTCCGGATTAACCGAAAATATATCGCGAATCTTTCATCCATTGAGAAATACAAATCCAACAATGGCAAGATCAGGGTCTTTCTAAAACCGGAAGTGAAGGAAGAAATAAACGTAAGCAAGGAAACAGCGCCGGAATTCCGGAGATGGATTGGCGCTACTGATTAATGCTGGAGTGGTCGTTTCTTGATCATGCCACCTTTGATATCGTTCACACTGTTTTCAACCATGAACGCTTCTTCGTCTATCTTCGCCACTTCAGTCTTCAGCTTTTGCAGTTCAAGACGCGTGATCACAGTATACAAAACATCAATGTCGGCATCGCGATGGCCTTGTTTGCCATAACCGCTCTTTCCTCTTAACACCGTTACCCCACGGCCCATGCGTTCGACAATCGCCTTTTTTATTTCTGCACTCTTTTGCGATACTATAATCACGCTTGTGTATTCCTCAATACCATGAACCACAAAGTCGACGGTCTTCGATGCAACGAGATACGTGAGGATGGCATACAGCGCTGTTTCAATATTAATGAGGTAAGCTGCGACACCAAAAATCAAAATATTGAGAATGAGAATAAAATCGCCTACTGTCAGTGGTGTTTTGCGGCTCGTATAAATTGCAAGCACTTCGGTTCCATCAATCACACTTCCTCCCCTGATGGACAGTCCAATTCCCAGACCAAGGAAGAACCCGCCGAAGACTGAAATGAGCAGCTTGTCGTTCGTGACCATCGGAAAATGCATCAACGACAAGACAACGGCGAGCGCGAGAATGGCAGCGAAAGTTTTGTACGCAAAAGACTTGGAGATTTGCGTATACGCAATTACCATGAACGGAATGTTGATAATCACAATTAAATACGAGAGATCAATTCCTGAGATGACGTTTATTAAGAGTGAAATCCCAACGGCACCGCCATCAAGAAACCCATTTGGAAGCAGAAAACTTTTTAATCCGAATGCTGCAGAAAATACACCAAGGGTAATAAAAAAGAAATCTTTGATATTACGGGCAAGGTGGATGCGGCGGATTCTCAGCTCTTTGAGGTGCTGAAAGCGTTGATGCGTGGACATAACCGTAAAATAACAAAAAAGCCACATAGGAATGTGGCTTCAAGGACACGCGCAGAATTTATTTTTTTAATCCGGGACTGCGTTTGAGAAACTCTTCGTACAGAGCGGTCTGTCGGCTTTCCATTGGTATTTGCCAGCCATCGATAAATACGTGTTCAATGTTGGTCTTTGTTTCAAAGGGATCACCATCACAAACAAACACTGTTGCATTCTTCCCGACTTCAATTGATCCCAACTTGTCTGCAACGCCAAAAATTTCCGCTGGAACGATGGTGATCGCCTTTAATGCGTCTTCGCGACTCATGCCATACGCCACAGCAAAACCTGCATGATAAGGAAGATTCCTGTAGTTCAAATTATCATCGTCGGTTTTGATCGCTACTTTTATTCCGGCTTTTTTCATTAAGCCCACGTTGGCATAACCCTTATCATACCGGTCGTAGTCGCGCGTTGGTAAAGTCAAAACCGGCCCTGCGATCACAGGGATATTTGCCTTTGCTATCTCATCAGCCACCCGCCATCCTTCAGCCATACCGCTGAAAATTACGTTCTTAACCTTCTTGTCTTTTATCCATCGCAGCGCAGTACGAATATCTTTTTCACGGTTAACAATGACAATGAGTGGTTGTTCGCCCCGAACTACCGGCAGCAGCGCCTGCATCTCGGGATAGTAAGACATGTTCCCGTTGGTTGCAGAGTCCAGCTTATGATACTGAACAGCTTTCTCCCATACATCGTTTAACCTATTAGTGATTTTCTCACTTGCTTTCTTTATCTCTTCATCCGTGCGGCGATCCCACGACCCGCGTTTACCGGTTCTGGGAAAATTCAGAACCACACCTTCAAATCCTGCAAACATCTGATCCGGCGTATAGCCATGGAGGTTCATCAGCGCTGCAGTCCCGCAAAACAACTCCCCTTCCGGTAGCACAAGCGTTGTCGTGACGCCACTTACGCGGGTAATTGGAATGGCTGCGGAGTTAGGATTAACTGCGGTCATTGCTTTCACTTGCGGAACCACATCACCAACCTCCGATACATCCGTTGCCTGGCTAACCATCCCGAACTCAACCAGCCCAAGATGTGTCCCGGCATCGATCATTCCGGGATAGATCCACTTGCCTCTACAGTCGATTACCTCAGCATCGGACGGAATAGTAACATCGACACCAACGTCAGCAATCTTTCCATCGCGAATCACGACCGTACCATTGGAGATGATTCCCTTTGTAACGGTCTCAATATTGGCGTTTGTAAGTGCGAACGCACCAGATCTTGCTTTGGGATTTTGCGCCATCGAAACGAAGGAGCCACACGCAACAAACAGGACAATAAAAGAAAGGCTATTTAACTTCATAACTACTCACCGACGTTAAGATCGAAAAAATGTTCAGCACTTAGTATTGCGTTCTCCATACACCGATCATGTTTATGCTCAGTGTATGCGGAAGCTTCGATATCCTGTTTTGGATCAACTACAAGTCGCATATCATCAGGATCTGTTTTTGCATCAAAGCGAATGACTCCATCCACAATGGTCATCATTGGCACGGTGTATATCGATAAAGGATGATTTTGGAAAATCGCAATGTCGCCGTCTTTCCCAGGTTCAATCGATCCGACTCTTTTATCGATACCAAGTTGCTTAGCCGGATTGATGGTAATAAGTGAGAGCGCCTCATCATCAGTCAGATCACCGTACTTTTGCGTCTTTGCAGCTTCGTGATATAGATGCCGCATCAGTTCTTCATCGTCCGAGTTAATTGATGTAAGCACCCCGTTTTTCGTAAGTATTGCAGCATTGTATGCAGTTGAATAATACACTTCAAGTTTATAAGCCCACCAATCAGAAAACACTGAAGCCATGGCTCCCTGCGCTGCAAGTTCAGGCGCCACTTTGAAACCTTCATTCACATGCTGAAATACGATCTTGTCGATACTAAAGTCCTTGCAAACTTTCAACATCATCTGAAGCTCGTCAGCGCGATAGCTATGACAGTGAATGATCACTTCACCACGGAGAATGTCGGCGATGGTTTCGAGGCGTAGATTGTACACAGGCGGCGTTCCGCGAAATCCCTTTTGTGTTTTCGCTTTGTTGTATTCATCCCACTCCATCATGTATTCCTGTGCCTTCGAGAAAGCCTGTCGAATCACAAACTCAACGCCCATTCTGGTTTTTGGAACAATGCCGCCACTACCATGAACGCGCGTCGGGTTTTCACCAAGCGCAAACTTGATTGTTCTCGGTGCATCTTTCATTCGCAACAGCTCCGGATCTTTCACGCCGTAACGAAGTTTGATCGTTTCGCACTGGCCACCAATTGCATTTGCAGAACCGTGCATCGTATGAATGGTTGTAACACCACCTGCGAGCGCGCGGTAGAGTTCAATTTGAAATGGATTAAGTGCGTCGCCAACAAAGACCTCGGCAGTAACAGGGTTCGTTGCCTCGTTGATAGCATCAATACCCGAATGTGAATGTGCATCGATAATACCTGGCATCACGAACAATCCACTTGCGTCAATTACGCGAACATCTGTCGCCACAGTGATATTCTTACCAACCTGCGCAATTTTTCCATCGCGTATCAGTACATCGGTTTCTGGAAGCGTACCTTTTGTGATCGTCAAAACATTGCCGTTTTTGATCAGGACGTTACCACGTTCCTGGGCGTGAGCTGACACAATGCTTACAATGGCCAGCGTCAATATTGTTATTCTGATCATTACTTTTTCGGATTTTTCTTACCAGTGATCGTAAATGTTTTTCCAGCTGAAGAAGCTGTGCCCTTCAATGTATCACCTTCAACGGTAACATCAACGTCAACTTTCATTGACTGACCTTCCGCCTGTGTAGTATAACTGAACTTTAATTGTTTGTCGATCAGTTCGATATTTTCCAGGTTCACAGCTTCTGAAAATCTTGCGCCTGTTATCGAACCTGAAAAACTATTTCCGTCTTTGGAAAACGTAACCTGATCTTCGAACTTGCCGTCGGGGTTTTCGGTCGTGATCGTCCAGGTCCCTGAGATGTCAACCGACGTAGATGTTTCCTTTTTCGGATCATCTTTCGGTTCATACTTGAACATCACACCGTCTACGAATACGTACTTGACTTTCGCTTTTTCACTGAAGTACGGCTTATCGGATAAAACCAGGTTTGCAATTTTACCGGTCTCTATCGTTCCAAGACGATCCGATAATCCTAAAATTGCAGCAGGCATTGTGGTCAATGCTGCAAGTGCCTGATCTTCCGTCAAGCCGGCAGCAATCATCCTTCGAAGGTTTTTCTGCACATCGGTTGCCTTCACTGACAATGTTGAAAAACCGAACGGAATGCCGGCCTTGCTGAAAGTGGCCGCCTGCGCTGTATATGTTTGAATTGCTTCCTCCTTGCGTTTTTCCAACGCTTCTTTTTCAGGATCTTTCTTCGCATCCTCGTCAGATGTTTTTTTCTTTTCCTTTTCCTTTTCAGGCTTCGGTTCAAACTTCTTATCCTCTGGTAAGTCGAGGCTCAGAAAGACTTTTGCACCTGCCGACCTGATCGAAGGGATTGCATTCCATCCTTCTTTTATATCACCGAGCACGAGCGAAAAACCAAGCTCGTTTTGCAAACTGATAACACGCTGTGTCTCGAGATATTTGTCAGCTTCGAATAGCACCGGTATCGATCTGGCGATGACAGGATAAAAGGCTTCAAGGATTTGATTATCAGCTGGGCGTGTCAAACCCGAACGGTTTGATGCATACACTTTCTCGTAATTCTTTGCCTGCAGTGCCTGTGCATAAAGCTCACGCCATTTCGCGATCACGGCGATTACGGTGTTCGGATACACGCGTTGGGCAGGAACAAGCTCACTGAAAAATGAAGACTGTTCGGCCAACACCATATCAGTAGCACTCTCATCATTAAATAGGATTATCGATGCAGTACCGGGAAGAAATCCACCATAAGGCACCACTTGCGCTGCAGTAAAGCCCAATGCTCTGAATTCATTGATACTTTTCTCTTCAGGATTTATTGTACTCCGAACGTCCTGTTGCGGCGTGATACCGGCCTGTTCAGGCAAGGGATTTCCCGGATCCTTCGGACGTTCTTTCGAGGTTTCCTCTTTTGGCTTTGATACTCCGTTGCGCGTAAGTCCGTCAATGAATCCTGCGTACACATACAAACTATCTCCATTGATAAGAATGGCATCGGCCGGAGCCACTGCATTTTTTCCGACGGCAACGATAAGGCCATCCTTAAGAACTACATTACCCCTGCCAATGTTTTTCCCAGGACTTTGAATGATAATCGCATTGGTGATAGCATATGTTGACGACACGGGAGGAAGCTCGCGTTCCTCTTGCTTGTTTTGCGCAACGCTGGCGAAAAAACAAAAGCACAGAAGAAATACCACTAATAAATTCCTGGAATAGAATTGCATGAAGTTCAGGTTAGGTCGTGAAAATAGAAATGAAATTCATCCCAACCAACTTAAAATTTAAAAGCGGCATTTTATGAGATCTTAAACGCGACTGCCGGCGTTACCCGCCAACCCTTTTTACTTTGTATCCTTCCTTCACGAGAATTTGCAGGAGCTTCTCGCGAACATCTCCCTGAATAATGATCTCGCCATCCTTCACAGAACCACCAACACCACATTTGGACTTCAATAATTTCCCGAGCGAATCAAGGTCGGCATCTGTACCGACGAACCCGGTTACAAGCGTGACCTGCTTGCCCGCTCTTCCACTTTTATCGAGTTGAACTTTGAGGTTTTGTTGCTGGGGTGGCAACGTTTCAGATTGCTCACGTTGTTGATGCTCGTATTGAAAACTGTCATCGGTTGAGTAAACTACTCCTTCACGTTTTTTCCAATCGTTTTTCTTGCTCATAATGCTAATGTACTATTGAATAAATTACGATCGTAAGAATCAGCAACATTAAACTTACAACGCCGGCGTTAAATGCGTAGTCGATGCGCTTTCGGAAATAATATCCGAACATGGCAGTCATTAAAAGCATAATCGGCGCAAAGCTAAAGTTGCGGTAAATAGATTTTCTGATTTCAACAGCTTCAGTTGGCGCAATCACGGTAGTTGTTACAGAAAGAATCCGGGTTCGTTCAATTGAGATTGTCATTCCGCGTTTGAATAACTCTTCATAGAAAAAAGGTACATGCACTGAATTTCCATGATCTGTTATCAGTATCAGTGAAGAAGATGAGCTATTCCTTCCGCGCGTTCTCATCATATAGCTATCAACAATTATTTCGTCGTCTACAGTAGCCGGAAGCAAAATATCTGCTGTCAATAACCCACACACAAAAAGGGAAATCAAAATGATTTTATGAGTTACCGGAAGAAAAGAAGCCATCATCTCAAGCGTGCGCTCTTTTTCTGATTTCACCCTCACATGTGACGGGCGTTTACGTCGATACGCTGGATCCCGATGGTACCGGCGCGATGTTGATTCAACCTCTTCCTGCATTGACGGGAAGGACGAACCTGCATCGTAACGATGACGATTACTCACATCGCCAAGGATCTCATAAGCCTCTGTGATTTTGCGAAACATCTCTGCCGCCATCGGGTCAGGATTCTTATCAGGATGAAACCGGACAGCGAGTTTCCGATACGCACGTTTGATCTCATTCGCATCCGCCTGTTGACTTACCCCCAATATCTCGTAATAATCCTTCGCCATAAAAATCAAATGGTCTGAATACGTTCTGTTTTCAGACCACTGGAAAGTCCTTGTCTTATCGGTTTTTTGTTACGAACGTCAATACCGGCCGTCTCGCGTGGCTAACTACTTCTTCGGCAATACTACCAGCAAGCACATGCGCAAAACCAGTGCGACCGTGCGTAGCCATGGCAATCATGTCGGCCTTGATGCTATCGGCAAAATAAATAATTCCTTCTTCCTCACTAAGATCATTGAAAACATTCACCGTGAAGTTTTTGATCTGCAATTTCTTGGCAAATGCGTCGAGCTCGCGTTTAACAATCGCATCTCTGACAAAATTACCTGGCGTATTGATTCGCACGAGATGAACTGTTGCATCATACATCTGCTGCGTTCTGCGGATGATCTTTGAAAATACTTCCTCATCTTCGCTCATTGATGTCGCGTACACGATATTCTTGAAGTCAACGCGCGACGGCTTTTTTTGTACAGTTAACACCGGGCAACGCGCATGGCGAACCACCTTTTCTGTGTTCGTTCCGATGATCATTTCTTCCATTCTGGTATGGCCAGCGGTACCCATCACAACCAGATCCACATTCTGATCTGTAATGATTGTTCGCATTCCATGAAATGGCGTTCCCATTCGAAGCTCAGTCTTCACCCGCACACCCTGCTGTTTCAAAGAGTCCACCAATGCCTGCAGTTGCTTCCTGCCCTTCTCAATCAAACGCATCGTAAAAATTTTCTCCTCCCATCCATCCGAGTCGTCGATTTGCGCCTCGACATTAAATGAGTTTCCTCCGGCTCGCTCAACAATGTGCAATAATATCAGCTGCGCGTTGGATTTAAGTGCAATCTCCGAAGCCACATCAATGGCATTTTGCGCTGACTTTGAAAAGTCTGTAGGGACGAGTATTTTTTTCATTGCTAGTTGGTTTGTATAAAAATAATGATTTGCCTCTAACCCGAAAAGTTAAAAGTGGTAGGCAATGTTGGATTCCGATAACGAACGAATGAAATAGTAAGCCATAAAACCGCAGGCAATGAGTTTAAGAACGGTGCCAGCAAGAAACCCGATGAAAGAACCGAAAGCAGCTCGTAACGCTTTATCGGAATCTGCGTTTCCAATCAGCTCGCCGATGAGTGCCCCGATAAATGGTCCAAGAATAATTCCAAGTGGACCAAGCCAAAAGCCTGCAAGCAAGCCGATGGCGCATCCCCAAACGCCGTAACTGGTACCTCCAAAACGCTTCGTGCCGTAAATCGGAATGAAGTAGTCGATGAGTATCGAGACAACAGTAATCCCGGCCCAGACCCAAAGGAATTTAGCCGAAAATGGAGCTTCAGATTTAAGTTGCTGCAGGAATAACCCAATGTAACACAATGGCGGACCGGGCAAAAATGGCAATATGCTTCCGATAATACCCGTGAGTATCAGCAAAGCTCCAAGGACAATCCATATAACATCCATTTTTCAAGATTACATTTATTATCAAAAACAGCAATATCCACATGTTGAACATTCTCGATATCCACCATGTTGCCATTATTTGTTCCGACTATCAGCG